>NZ_JBHNYX010000060.1:0-22396 GCF_054960505.1 Alteromonas sp. G4i13
ACTCTGACCCCATTATTTAGGTTAATCGCGCCAGCGCTTGGTTAGTTCGTCGTAGGCGTCTATGCGGCGGTCGCGGAAGTAAGGCCAAATGCGCTTGACCTGTTCGGTACGTTCCATATCAAGCTCTACGGTTAGCGTGGTTTCACCTTCAGCTTCGGCTTTGGCCAAAATCTCACCTTGCGGGCCTGCTACAAAGCTTTGTCCCCAGAACTGAATACCTGGATCACCTTCAACAGGTGACGCTTCAAATCCAGTGCGGTTTGCCACGATAACCGGTACTGAGTTTGCCACAGCGTGAGAGCGTTGAATGGTTTCCCATGCACCATGCTGACGGGTACGTTCTTCTTCTGTGTCAGTTAAATCCCAGCCGATTGCGGTAGGGTAGAACAACAAGTCCGCACCTGCCATCGCCATTAGGCGCGCCGCTTCTGGATACCACTGGTCCCAACACACCAATACGCCAAGTTTACCCACGCTGGTTTCAATAGGCGTGAAGCCCATATCGCCCGGTGTGAAGTAAAACTTCTCGTAAAAGCCTGGGTCATCAGGAATATGCATTTTACGATATTTGCCCGCAATTTCTTTACTGCGGTCGAACACGACTGCGGTGTTGTGATACAAACCTGAACCGCGCTTTTCAAATAAAGATGTCACCAACACGATATTGTGTTTTTCGGCTAGTTCACCAAAAAATTCTGTCGCAGGTCCAGGAATGGGTTCAGCCAAATCAAAGGCGTCAGTATCTTCTTGCTGGCAAAAATACAGGGTGCTGTGTAGTTCTTGAAGCAAAATACACTCGCATCCTTCAGCGGCTAATTTGGCAATTTGCTCGGCACTTTTATTCCAGTTCGTTGCTTTATCGTTATCGGCAACGGCCTGTTGTACCAGACCCACTTTTAGCTTAGCTGGGCGCATGTAATGACACTCCTTTCTTTAAGGTGGTGATAATCGAATCTTTTAATGTATTTGTGGGAACCTGCATGGAAATGCAATGCAAGCTGCCGTATTGTCTTACGAGTACACTGCAATCGATTGGTTCAACAATATGATTTGGATGTGCTCTTTGTACAGTCTCAATGGCTTCTGCGTCTTCCTCTTCACCGTAAACAGGCAATAATATTGCGTTGTTACAAATCAAGTAATTTGCGTACGATGCCGGCAGGCGATCCCCTTCGTCATTTACAATATTAGGCAGCGGCAGATGAAACTGTTCATGCTCAGGCAGCTCAAGGGCGCACTCGTCGCACAACGCTTTCAACCCTTCAAAGTGACTGTCATTAGGACGGTTGTTACACGCCTGGATCACTAGGCCTTTGTTCGGCGTGAAACGCACTAATGTGTCGATGTGACCGTCAGTATCATCACCTTCTAAATGACCATGTTGCAAAATAGTAACTTTGCTGCAGCCTAGCATATCTTTAAATGCATCTTCGTAAGCGCTTAGCGACATATCACCATTACGCTCAGGGTTAAGTAAACACTGGGCAGTACTTAATAGGTGTCCGTCTTCATCAATTTCCAGCGCGCCACCTTCTGCCACAATTGGGCTGCTGCGAAGTACAGATTTACACATGCTGGCAAGATAACGCTGATTCGCCAGATTATCTTCAGCGGCGTTAAACTTATTGCCCCAACCGTTAAAGCGAAATTCTACCGGCGAGCCATTGCCTTCACTGTCTTTACAAGTGATGAAGCCGTAGTCTCGCATCCATGTGTCGTTAAATGAGGCAGGAACAATAAGCACTCGAGCGTTCTCTGGTAAACGAGAATTAAGATCGTCTACGTCACTCGGCGCACATAATAAAATCACACCCGCATCGTTGCGGTTTACTGCAGCAATCACGTTCAGATACGTCGCTCTCGCGTCTTCTAACCATGGAGCCCAGTCGGTTTGCGCATGAGGCCACGCTAACATAACAGCATCAATGTTATGCCATTCAGGCGCCATAGTACGGTTGCCGTGCATAGTAAAATTCCAAATAGCTACGAAATAGGGTTCGGATTATAGCCATGCCTCAGCATGAGACCAAGGCAAATGGCGATGAAATTAATTGGCGGTGACGATTACTTTAAGCCATAAGGAAAACTGAAATGACAGAAAAAAGGGCAGTCTTTATCTTAAATGCCGCCCACCGTTAAGGTGAAGGGTTTGCCCTGTCACGTAGTCACTATCAAATAAATAGTTCACGGCTTTCACGGCCTCTTGCGCCCCCGGTACTATCTCTAACAGTGATTTTTCTAACGCTTTTTGCTTATAAGCTTCGTCATCACCCTCATTGAACATAAGCAAAGCTGGGGCAATGCTATTTACTTTTACCTTTGGTGCTAGCTTCTTAGCAAATGATAGGGTCAGGTTGTGCAGGGCTGCCTTACTTGCCGCATAAGCCATGTGTTTCTCGCTGCCTGTTTCTTGAACGTAGTCAGTCATATGAATAATGTCAGACTGAACGTCGCAATCACAAAGAGCCTTTTCAAGTGCCAAGTTTATGCGGTAAGGGGCAACAGCATGGACCAACATCATTCGTTCAATCAAGCTATGCTTGTCATGGTTATCTTTTTCTTGCGCCCAATCTGACGCGTTGTGGATCACCGCTCGATAGGTTTTACTGATTGCCTTAATCTCATCAATTGCTCGATCAATAGCCGCCTCAGTGCTAAAATCCGCCTGTAAGACTGTAGCACCTTTATCCTCAAGCATTGAAATACTAGGACGAAGTGTTCGATAAGTCACGACAACGTGGTGGCCCTGGTCAAGTAAACTATTGGCCATAGCTAAGCCTAAACGTTGACTTGCGCCTGTAATTAACACAGGTGAATTCAAGATGATGTCCTTCTTTCGTAAAAGGTAACGGTTTTATTATTCTGTGCCAAATGCACAGTCGGTAGCAATGACATTAAATAAAAGTCATGTTGCCAAGTAATCGATCTGTAACGAATTCATGCTCGTACAAGATCAAAAAAGAAGTAACTACGGATAAAGTAATGTTAGCAAAAGAAGCGGTAATTGTGCGCGACGCACTAGACCCCTCTATTTCAGAGCCAGCACAACGTGTACGAAAAGCATTAGAAGCCAAAGGTTTAGAAACACCTATGGTGGCTAATGGTCTTACTGACGAGCAAAAGCGCAAACGAATTGAAAGTGCTATGCGTGACGTAATGGACACGCTTGGCCTTGATCTAACTGACGATAGTTTGTGTGATACGCCCACGCGAATCGCTAAAATGTATGTTAATGAAATCTTCGGTGGATTGGACTACCGCAAATTTCCTAAGATTACTGCCATTGAAAACAAGATGCAGATTGATCAGCCTGTACAGGTATCTGATATAAGCCTGACCAGCACTTGCGAACACCACTTCGTCACTATTGATGGCACGGCGACCGTTTCTTATATTCCAAAAGATACAGTAATCGGCCTTTCAAAGATTAATCGTCTTGTGGGTTTCTTTGCTCAACGTCCACAGGTACAAGAACGTTTAACTCAACAAGTGTTAGTTGCGTTGCAGACGTTGACCAATACAGAAGACGTAGCGGTTAGCATTAACGCCACGCACTATTGCGTTAAGGCGAGAGGGATCCGTGATACTAATTCATATACGAAGACGTCTGCGCTCGGCGGCCGTTTCCTTACTGATAATGAATTGAAACGAGAGTTCTTTCGGTAGTTGATAGTTGTTTGTTTCGGAACTTTATTCAAGAACTTTAAAAGCCGCTCATGAAGCGGCTTTTTGTTTGCTAACATTTTGCTACGTTTTCCAACGCGCTTTATTTGATAACAAGCTCTGCATCTAGTGAATCGACAATCAAATTGATACGGCCACCAATACCATCGGCCGCGGTTAAACTGAGTACTTTGTTACAGCACCCACAAGATTCATGCTGTTCGTGATACATGTCGCGAACTGTTTCTAGCTGGAATTCATTTATTGCGCCGCAATACGGGCACATGTATTCCAAAGCACTATCACTTTGCATCGTTTTATCCGTTACCATGTTAAACATATCCATATGACATAAGTCGAATCCCGCTGTGTAATACCTCTGCGTGAAGCAAGAAACAAACCACACACAACAAGAAGAGTGCTACTTCCGCGTCAATCAGTTTGAGAGCCAGTCAAACACAGGCGAGGCTACCAAAGTCATGCGGAAGCTACGTGAACTATCTATTCACTATAAAAAGTATAGTGGGTATTTATTGGCGTGCCTGTGAAAAAATGACTTATTCGATAAGTTACTGGCAGTAAAGATAAATAATTTGGCGACTAAGCCGCGGATAACTTGCTAACCACTTTTCAAACAGCAATTAGCAAGATATGGCGAAAGCTCAAGCTCTAATCAGCAAGAAGCCACATTTGTTGAAAAGGCTCAAGCAATAGTGGTGAAGCATTCATTTCGACAGTTTCATCAGTTAGCAAATCTTGGCTTGATGCGCCCTTTAGTGTTGCCAAAAGGCTACGCTGAATGGTCTGAGGGTGCTCACTGAAGTTACATATTACAAGCAGCTTGTGACCCTGTGTATTTTCCCGAAGAAAAGCAAAGCAATGATGGTTATCGGCATCTAAAATTTGGGTGCTAGACTGCCCGAAAATCGCATTCTGCTTTCTAATTGCTATCATTTTGCACAATCCGTTAAACACGCGAAGGCTCGCAGTCTCTGTAGGGTTGGCAGGCGACGTGTTTCCTAGCGCCAATTCCGTATCTGCGCGGGTAACAGCAATTCGGTTTACCCATCTGTCGTCGTGCTTTTTGGTGTCATCAAATCGATAGCTGTAGTCATTAAGCTTGCCTACTTCATCACTTGAGTAAAGTAGCGGAATACCTCCAATGCTAAAGGTGATACCGTAAAGCAGCATCATTCGTTTCACAGCGTCATCAATGCCTTTTGAATCGTTGGATTTAAGCGCGCCTTCTAGCCCACATAAAGAGGCCAGTGAACCACACACACGACAATCGCCGTTAGAAGGGTTTTCAGCAAACGGCACGCCGTTGGCAAAACTTCCTTCAAAACGACCTGTATAAAATTGATTAAGAAAATGGCGGTGATCGAATGCGTTAATACCCAGTTCGTTGGCTACCGCGTCGTCGAAGGTCCATCCGATATCGTCGTGGCATCGCACGTAGTTCACCCATGTGCAGTTCTCAGAAATAGAGAAGCTCTTTTTCATTGAGCGCGTAAGCAAACGGGTTTTACGCGTGGCTAACGAATTCCATAGCAGTGCCATTAGCAAAGGGTTGTAGGATAGCTGACACTCATCTTTGTCGATGTACTTAAGTACTTCGTCAGGGTGCACGATGGCTTCTGACTTAAAGACCACGGCAGGCGCTACAATTTGTAAGCAACAGTTGAACGCTTGTATAAGTACGTGGGCCTTTTCCTGATTTTCGCAGTTAGTTCCGAGCTCTTTCCAAATAAAGGCCAACGCATCTAAACGCAGTGCAGCGCTACCTATATTGGCGAGAAACAACATTTCAGACGTGATAGCGTTAAACACCGCAGGATTACTGTAGTTTAAATCCCATTGAAAGCTATTAAATGTTGTCCATATCCATTTCTCTATCTGTTCATTGAAGGTAAAGCTACCTCTTCTTACCTGGGGAAATATTTCTCTTAAAGTATGTTCGTACTGATCGGGAATGGTCCTGTCATCGAAAAGGTAGTAGTAGTCTTGAAACTGCTTCTCACCTGCCAGTGCAGCTTTCGCCCAAGCGTGCTCGTCAGAGGTATGATTGAACACAAAGTCGAGAACAAGATTCATTCCCTCTTTTTGCAGTGCTGAAGCAAGCTTTTCCAGGTCTTTCACTGTGCCTAGCGTTGGATTAACCTTGCGATAATCCGACACAGCATATCCGCCATCGCTATCCCCTTTGGGCGCATCGTATAAAGGCATTAAGTGCACATAGGTAACGCCTAAAGACTTAAAGTAGGGAATTTTGTCATGCAAGTCATTCAGAGTGGGGCCCATCAGGTCAACATAACAGGCCATGCCGACTTGCTGTTCATCGCGATACCAAAGCGGGTTTTTTAACCTTTCATTATCAAGCTTTTTGAGGGCTGGTTTACGGTTTTTTAACCCGTCTCTTAATATTTCAACCAGTTTTTGTAAATGAAAGTAGCAGTCATACTGGTGCCCATAAACGTAGGTATATTTGTCAAAAAGACGAGGAAAATGTTCCTTCAAGCGACGCGTAAAAGTTGTTGCATCTTTCTTGCTTAGGCCAGATAAATCGGTTGATGCCAAGATTCGGTCTAAACATACACCACTGTCAGCAGCATAGCTCATAGAAAACTCCAAAGTGCGACGCTTAGGTGCGTCATACAACCTATCCTAATTAACAGGTTTACAGGCTTTTTAAATTCTGTTAACTTTTATCTTAAACGATTAAGCTCATTTATCAAGTTTATTACATCGTTATTTTTGACCTACTGAATGCGTGCAATGATCAACGTGTTTTTGTGAAGTTTAGAAGGGCTGAACAAGGCCTTTCATACCGTGCTTGTGAGACAGACTATGCCCAATCATGATCCTAGTAGCAGAATTATCAGATGGCTAACCTACCTAATGTTTATGATGTTTGCGATGACGTCAGACTCGGTAGGCGAGATAATCAAAGAAGTGAAAGTGGCGTTCTCTGTCACCAATGCTCAAGCAAGCTTAATGCATTCACTCCCCATGTTAGGTATTGCCTTATCGGGTCTATTCCTAGGTTTTTTGGCTGATAAGTTAGGCCGCAAGCCTACCATTATTATTGGGTTAGCGTTGTTTGGCCTTGCATGCTACAGCTTCTTAATCGCTAACGACTTTGTGTTGATTGTAAGTTTAATGAGCTTATCTGGCGTTGCCGTGGGTATCTTTAAAACAGGTGCGCTGGCGCTCATCGGTGATATTTCAACATCGACCAAACAGCACACAGCTACTATGAATGGGGCAGAAGCCTTCTTTGGCGTTGGCGCAATTATCGGGCCTCTTATTGTCGCTTATCTTATTCATAAAGGCGTTGCATGGCAGTGGCTTTATGTAATCGCCGGTGGTGTTTGTACGCTACTTATAATCGGTGCTTTGCTGGTTAAATACCCCACTTACACTCGCGATACAGCCTCAGGTGAAAAGAAAGTATCGATAGCGCAGAGCTTAAGTTTAGTGAAAAACCCCTATGCTTTAGGATTTTCAGTAGGCGCGTTTTTATATGTCGCCGCAGAAAGCGCCATTTATGTATGGATGCCGAGTTATTTAGTGTGCGACGCGACTACGCTTAAAGCGACCTACGATTGTTATACTGAAGGCTTCTCTCAGACCCTTGCAATATACTCGGTAACGGCATTCTTTATCCTTCGTGCTGCAGGGCGTTTCGTAGGCATCTGGATGATGTCTCACTTCAACTGGGCATTGGTTCTTATGGTGTTCACTGGTGCTATTGTACTGTGTTTCGGTCTTGGTCTGTGGGGCGGAAAACAGCTTGCGTTGTTTCTATTCCCGCTAACGGGCATTTTCATGTCAGTAATTTATCCTACCTTTAACTCAAAAGGCATAAGCTGTTTCCCAAAACATCAACACGGAAGCGTAGCCGGAGTAATCTTGTTCTTCACCGCAGCAGGTGCGGCCGCAGGGCCTTTCATCATGGGCCTGGTGAGCGACGCCAACGGTGGCGACGCCAAGTATGGCTTTATGGTAGCCACGGGTTTTGCTGCAGTGCTCTTTGTTGGCTTGGTGTATAACTATATTAAGAACCCTACCAAAGAACGTTTAGCGGAAATTGAGGCAAGCGAATACGCCAACTAAACGCAATGTTCGCTTTTTATTCCTTAAAACCGTAACGTGCCGGGCTTGCTCTCGGCACTGGTTTTTCCTCACGTTGTTGTTTAAGCTTCGGTTATTCCTATCAGTTTCTAGTCTAATCACGTTCCATGGATGAGTTAAAACAAGCGCAAGCCCTCTACGACACTCTTGTAGAATTTGCAGTGACCTACAGTTTCCAAATTGTAGGCGCCATCATTATTTTTCTGCTTGGCTGGTGGGTGGCCAACAAAATAGGCCACATGGTTGAAAACCTGATGGTCAGCAGAAATATCGATATTACGCTGAGCCGCTTTACCGGCGGTGCCAGCAAACTAGTGGTATTGGGTATCGTAATAATTATAGCATTAAGTAATGTGGGCATTAGCGTAACCCCACTTATAGCCGCCGTAGGTGCTGTTGGTTTAGGTGCAGGTTTAGCCATTCAAGGCATGTTGGCCAATTATGCCGCTGGCTTTACCATAATTATTACCCGTCCTTTCGTTGTTGGCGACACTATCCGCGTGCGTGGTGTTGCAGGGGTGGTCGATCAAGTTATGCTGCCCTATACCATTCTTATTGACGAAGACAATGTTCACATCCAAATACCCAACAAACTGATAGTCGGTGAAATCTTGCATAATTCTGCAGAGAACATGTTGATTGAACTTGAAATTGGCGTTGCCTATTCCAGTAAGGTCGATGAGGTAATCAATGTGATTCGCAAGGCTGTTGAAACGGTAGATGGAGTCAGCGAAGAAAAGTCACCCGCCATTGGTGTAGATAATTTTGGCGACAGCAGTATTAACTTTGGTATTCGGGTTTGGGCGCCAGCTGTAAGGCATTTCGAAGTGCGCTATGCACTAAACCAAGCCATTTTTAATGTCCTTCAGCAGCATGATATTGAAATACCATTCCCGCAGCGGGAAGTCAGGATGCTCGACCAATAAAAGTTTGTATCGCTATTGATAAAAATGCCGAATAAGAGACCCCTTATTCGGCATTTTTCTATTACGGCTACGCGATTTTTAGATTTCGTATAGCTCTAGGGGTAAACCGTCAGGATCTTGGAAAAATGTAAAGCGTTTGCTGGTGTATTCATCGGTTCTCACTGGCTCGCATTCAACCCGCTTATTCGTTAGGTGGTTGATCATTTCATCAAGGTTGTCCACTTTGAACGCTAGGTGCCTAAGTCCTTGCGCTTCTGGGCGCGACGGTCTTTGCGGTGCCCCCGGAAACGAAAACAGCTCAATCTGACTGCCATCAGGTAACGCGAGGTCACATTTGTAAGAGTTTCTGGCTTCACGGTAGTTTTCATCAATAATCGAGAAGCCCAACACGTCCGTGTAAAACGTCTTTGAGCGAGGGTAGTCACTACAAATGATAGCGACATGGTGAAAGCCTTTCAGCATCTAAATTTCCTTAATATTAATACTTACGGCATCTCTTGACCGCGAGCAGACTCAAATAACTTGTACCAGTGCTCTCGACTTAAATGAACATCTTCGGCCTTTTGGCTTGCTTTAATTCTGTCAATATTGGTACTGCCCAAAACGGGCGCAATGTTGGCAGGATGTCGCATCAACCAGGCCAAAGCAATGGCTTCAGGTGTAGTTTGATATTCACCTGCAAGTTGAGCGACTAAGTCTGCTGTTGCACGGTCATTACTATTTTCAACTTTTGCACCTGTGTATCTACCTTGTGCCAAGCTTCCCCATGCCTGAAGTCGCACGTTGTTCATCATGCAGTATTCAAGTGTGCCGGGCGCATAACCTGTATCGCGATTAGCAGCACTGTTGGTAGTAATACCGTCTTCTAACCAGTCTCTAAAGCCGAGGCTCATTTCAAGTTGGTTGGCAACAATAGGTGTGGAAAGTGCAGACTGCAGGTAATTAATTTGGTGACCATGCATGTTTGAAACGCCAACATGCTTTATTTTACCTTGCTGCTGAAGCAGCTTCAGTGTACCGGCGACTTCGTCTAGCTCCATAAGTGGATCTGGACGATGCAGCAGCAGTATATCAAGCTGGTCTATTCCTAATCTAGAGAGAATGCCTTCAACCGACGTGTGAATGTGATTTGCTGAAAAGTCGTAACGTTTTGGTCCTAAATCATCCTCAAATCGTATTGCACATTTAGATTGGATAATCATTTTGTCTTTTAATTCGGGCGCTTGCTTGAGCACTTCACCAAAAACCGTTTCGGCTTTGCCGAACGTATAAATATCAGCATGATCAAACACGTTGATATCTAAGTCCAGCACAGTGTCTATTATGCTTCTTGCTTGGCTTACATCGGCTCTGGTTGCCGGTTTGTCATTCCAACCGCCACCTAAGCCCATGCATCCATAAATTAAGCGGCTTGCGTGTGGAAAGTGTGCATTCATGTCATTTTCTCCCTGTTTGAGAATATCGAGTGGGCAGGGCCTGTATTAGCTCAAGGCTTGTTTTAAAAGCACTGTAATATGGTCCAAGCGATAAGAAAAGTCTGATTAGGCGAGCGTATTTTTACTGTCGACCGTTAGCCTAGCTTGAAGGTTTATGGTGTTGCAGCACCGATAAAGATCATTTTTGCGATGTAGGCGTGTATTTAAATTAATCAGTGGGCTTTTTAAAAGCTGAGTTCAAGGAAAAGAGGGCATATGTTTAAGCAGTTAGTTTCAATGATTATGGCGGGTATGGTGTGTGTGGGCTTGTCTGGCTGTACTGGCGTACCTGACAAGGTAGTGCCGGTTGAAGGCTTTGAGCTTCCTCGTTATTTAGGGAAGTGGTATGAAATAGCGCGCTTTGACCATAGCTTCGAAGAAGGATTAAGCGAAGTTACGGCAACCTACAGCATGCGCGATGACGGAGGGGTTAAGGTAATTAATCGCGGTTTTTCAGTAGAAGAAAATGCATGGGATGAAGCCGAGGGCAAAGCGTATTTTGTAGAGTCTGAAACGACAGGGCATCTGAAGGTATCGTTCTTTGGCCCATTTTACGCCAGCTATGTAATTATGGAGCTAGATAAAGAAGGTTATCAATATGCTTTGATAACAGGCCCAGATAAAGACTACCTTTGGATTTTAGCGCGAACACCTTCTATTTCAGATGAAGTCCGCACCCGTTTACTAGAAAAAGCGACATCGGCTGGGTACGACGTTAGCAAGCTTATTTGGGTAGAGCACGGCGAAGAGAATTCATAGCCACTTTCGAGCGAGTTGTTCTGCGCGCAAAATGGGAATTGTGCTATTATTGCGCGCATCTTCCCCTCTGTTTGAATAAGTACTAAGAGAGACAAGGCATGCAAACGCTCACCATTACTACGCCAGACGATTGGCACCTTCACTTTCGCGATAACGAAATGCTAGCTGAAACAGTGCCTGCAACCGCACGTTGTTTCCAGCGCGCTATTGTTATGCCAAACCTTGTACCACCGGTGGTTAATGCTGAAATGGCCGTGGCGTACAAAGAGCGAATTGAAGCTGCGCGACCTAAAGGTAGTAGCTTTGAGCCATTAATGACCTTATTCCTTACTAATCAAACTACACCTCAAGACATTATCGATGCAAAACAAGCGGGCGTAACTGCGTGTAAGCTATATCCTGCAGGGGCCACTACTAATTCAGACGCCGCAGTAAAAGGCATTCAGGCTTTATACCCCGTATTCCAAGCCATGCAAGAGCAAGGTTTGCTATTGTTGATACACGGTGAAGTGACAGAGCATCACATTGATATTTTTGACCGTGAGAAAGTATTTATAGAGACCCATTTAGGGCCTATCGTTGACGCATTCCCTAAGCTGAAAGTGGTATTTGAGCATATTACAACAGCAGATGCCGCAAGCTTCGTAGCGGGCGCCAGCGAATTTGTTGGAGCCACCATCACCCCTCAGCACTTATTGCTAAATCGCAACGATTTACTGGTTGGCGGCGTACGCCCTCATAACTATTGCTTGCCAGTACTAAAACGCAACACGCATCAAAAAGCGTTGCGCGATATGGTGGCAAGCGGTAACAAAAAATTCTTCCTAGGTACCGACTCGGCACCTCATGCCAAGCATAAAAAAGAAAATGCTTGCGGCTGCGCGGGTTGTTATAGCGCATGGTCTGCTATTGAGCTTTATGCCGAAGTGTTCGAGCAGCTAGGCGCAATAGATAAGCTTGAAGGATTTGCTAGCCATTACGGTGCAGATTTTTATGGTTTACCACGAAATACGACTACAATGACATTAGTGAAAGAGTCGTGGACGGTGCCAGAACAAGTAACCCTAGCTGATGGCACCGATATGGTTCCATTTTATGCGGGGCAAACGTTGCAGTGGAAATTAGAAAAGGCATTTCAAGCGTAGTTTTTGTTGTTATTGTCTGTTTATGTGCCCTGTGGAGTTCATCCACTTGGGCACAAGCACTCTCTTACTCTCACGCCCCCGATTTACCAAGTACCCTATCTCCCTCTGAGAAGCAGAGTATTCAATCTTACTCACTCACAGTGTTTAAAAATGCCTTATCAAAAAATGGCATTGATTTAACGCCTGCTACTGACACCATATCGAATAAAGCTGACGTCCTTATCAATTTGATCAGAGATGAAAATAACGAAGATAGTTATTATTGGGTCACGCCGCTATTTGCCTTTGAATGTGGAAATAATGTTCGATGTACGCCGAATGCGGGCAGTCAGGCAACGACAATAGCAGTGAGCTATATCGCACTGAGCAAAAGTGAAGGTTCTGCCGATTTTGCAGAGCGGTTGAGCGAACTGATTGCTCAATACAAAGGTTCAGACAACTTCACATTACTTGCTAGCGCTATACGGGATGAACTGAAAGCATCTTTCCCGGCCACAATACTTACTTTTGGAACACTAAGCTTAGCAGGTGAGCTGCATGCTAATACCGACAATCTTTGGGTCATCGCAGACATTGTGCCACTTTTTTCAGAGGTGGGAGAGCGAGGAAAGCTTAAAGGTATTGCTGCAGACTTGGTCAGAGACATATTAGATGAGATGACGCTAAAGCAGAATATCCTTTCCGCGCCATGGGAACGTATTGCAAAGGAAGCAATGACCAAGTCTAACGTATTGGTATTCTCAGTAATTCGCACGAGTGAAAGAGAAAGCGTGTTTCACTGGGTAACGCCGGTATCAAGAAACCTTCATGGACTGTACGGCATCGATAAGCCCTATTTTGAATCCTTTGCCAACGTACCAAAAAACTTTAGGGTTGGTACCTTATTGGAAGACTATCGCTATAACGTTGCAATAGAGCATGGCTTCAAAGTAAAAGCCTATGATTCGTGGCAGGCATTAGTGGACGGACTGATCAACAACGAAATTGATACTATTTTCGGTTCTCAGGGGGCAATTGACTTTGGATGTAACCCAAAACAATTTAAATGTGAGACAATAACCCTATCGAGTAAGTACGACATTTCAACGGCCTACCTAGCACTGTCAAAGAAAGACACCTGTGTTTTGGTTTTAGAGAAGCTCAAGTTAGCGGCGGCCGGTGTGAAAATGAGTGACAAGTTTAATGAGCAGCTTTCTTCCTGGAGTGACATGGTGTCCCAAGAATACGGCATAGCTCATCATACCGAACATGGTGTAGTGCACCTTTGGAACCCAAATTAATGACAGTTGAAACAGTGAAACATTTAGATATAAACCCTGCCATCACCAAGGCGCTAGACTCACAAGGCATTTACCAACTTTCCCCTATACAGGCACAATCGCTCCCTGAGGCGTTGCAGGGGAAAGATGTGATAGGCCAAGCGCAGACGGGCAGCGGCAAGACTCTGTGCTTTGTAATTCCTGCCTTGCAGCACGTAGAAGTGAATGATTTTACCACGCAGGCTATCATACTTTGCCCTACCCGAGAGCTTGCTGATCAAGTGGCTCAACAGTGCCGTACGGCGGCTAAGAACATCGGTAATATTAAAGTAACCACGTTATGTGGTGGCCAGCCTATGGGGCCGCAGATTCAGTCATTGAAGCATAGCCCTCATATTATTGTGGGCACGCCGGGTCGCGTAATGGACCATGTGGAAAAGCGTCGAGTTGACCTAAGAAACGTAAAGTTGCGTGTCCTCGATGAAGCCGATCGCATGTTAGATATGGGCTTTGAAGACGATTTACGCATTATTTTCGGTCAAACGCCAAAACAAGTGCAAACCCTATTGTTTTCTGCAACCTTTACAGAACAAATTGAGCGTGTAGCCAAGCAGTACCTGCACAACCCGGTAACCTGTAAAGTTGAGTCTCAAGACAGTAAACCCGCTATCACCCAATTGGGCTACAACGTGCTTCCGCACACGCGTACTCAGGCCCTTAAAGCGGTACTTACCCACTACCAACCTAAAAACGCTATTGTATTTTGTAACCGCAAGGTTCAGGTAAATGAAGTGGTCGAGGAGCTTATCGAGGATGGCTTCAGCGCGGCTGGGCTTCAGGGGGACTTGGAACAGCATCAACGCACATCGGTGCTAATGCAGTTCGCCAGCGATGCGTTACAAGTACTTGTTGCCACCGATGTAGCTGCGCGAGGGCTGGATATTGATGATGTTGCCTGCGTAATTAATTACACGGTAAGTGAAGAGCCGGAAACCCATATTCACCGCATTGGTCGCACGGCGCGAGCAGGCGCACAGGGCATGGCGGTAACGCTAGTCAGCGATGACGAAGAGCACTTTTTGCGAAAAATAGAAGTATTGCAAGAAAGCGATATTCCACTTAAAGGCGCACAAAGCCTGCGATTTCACAAAAACAAAATTATTCAGCCTGAATTTACCTGTATTTCACTAAGCGCGGGTAAAAAGGAAAAGCTTCGCCCAGGCGATCTGGTGGGTGCACTTACCAAAGATGCAGGCATTCCTGGCGACGACTTAGGCAAAATTAAAGTGCAAAACAGTATGAGTTTTGTCGCAGTGAAAACGCGAAGCGTGAAAAAAGCCATGGCGCACTTTAGAGAAGGTAAGATTAAAGGAAAGCGTATTAGAGCCCGAAAGCTTTAGTGAAAGCTCTAGTTAAAGCTTTAATTGATATGTGTTGACGTTACACAAGGGAAGGTTGAGTGTGGTCGCTGAAACTGACTTGAGCGTGTTACTGAAAAATCTGAATCCTGTGGCGAGTAGTGAAGATTACGTTTTCACTACCTTGCCTGCTGATAGCTTAACTAGTACGTTAATTTCAGTAGCTAAGTGTATGTTTCAGGAACGCGAGGGCACCACGCTTATTCTTCCGGTTGTTGCAGCCGAGAAAGCTAACTTGCCATTTGAAGGTTATTACCGCTGTATAACCTGTGAAGTGCATTCTAGTTTGGAAGCGGTAGGCATGACTGCAGCTATGTCCACCGCGCTAGGTAAGGCAGGAATTAGCGCCAACGTGGTGGCTGCTTATTATCACGACCACATTTTCGTGCCAGCTGAAAAAGTCGACTTGGCGATAGAAGTTTTAACGTCGTTGTCTAACTAGGTCTGACCAATCTCTTCCTGCCTATTCTCTTTTCTCAAAAACGCATCAACAAGCCCCTTGGTTAAGCAATATTGGGCTGCATAGTAAGTTGTCATTACCCAAAAGGTAGACAGTGGGAGCGGGGTTTTGAAAACCGACTGAGCGAGAATGGCATCTGATATCACAAAAAGTAACGCACCAGTTACGATCAGCTTAGTTTGAGCCAACCACACCGCGGTTAAACCCATCAATGTGATTACGCCAATATAAGCGACTACAGGGTAAAATAAGGCTTTCGACGCTGGCAGAATGTGCACTGCCATCATTACGGCAAAGCTAACCATAATAATACTAATGAACCACTTTGGTTTGCGTGAAATGATATGGTCGCCGGGCGTTTCTTGTAGGCGGCGATGCAGCAACGCAAAACACATAGCATACGTTAAATGGGCAACAAAAAAGCACGCCAAGCCGGTAATAAAACTATCAGCAAAGGGCAAGGCCAGACTAACATCTCCGGCAAGACTAAAAAGTAACGCCGCCAACACCATGTATCGCGGCATGGCGCTAAGTTTTGTATAGGCGAAAACTGCCAGTACCACAATAGGCAGGGCTTTGGGTAAGAATTGCGCCACGTAGGGGGTAAGCGGCAGCGTCGCCAGGTAAATCAACGCTAAGCTGCTAAAGACAATAGTTGTTCTTACATTCATATTTAGCCTTTTTGAAACTGCTCAGTCATACACTTCAACACGACAAAAAAAGCCCCAGTTTGGTGAAGCAAACATGGGGCTTTAGCTATCGTATTTTATGTACGCTACGTTCTATGTACTGTGTTTAGAGTACGCGAATTACCAAATTTTCACGCGTTCTTCTGGTGGTAAATACAACGCATCTTCTTCGGTCACGTTAAACGCTTCGTAGAATTCAGGTACGTTGCGAACAGCACCGTTAGTGCGGAACTTCGTAGGTGAATGGGTATCGGTTTGTACTTGGCTGCGCAACGCTTCTTCGCGATATTTGCTTGCCCAAACCTGGCCGTAACCAATGAATACACGCTGATCGCCAGTGAAACCGTCTAGTTCAGGCGCTTTTTCACCATCAAGAGACAGGTGGTAAGCTTTAAGTGCGATGCTGATGCCGCCAAGGTCGCCGATGTTTTCACCTAAGGTATATTCACCGTTCACGTGCAAGTCTGGCAGAACCTCAAACTGGTTATACTGTTCAATCAAGTTTGCAGTGCGTGCTTCAAACTCGCCGCGATCTTCGTCAGTCCACCAGTTTCGCAGAACGCCATCCCCGTCGAAGGTTGACCCTGAATCATCAAAACCATGGCCAATTTCGTGACCAATTACCGCGCCAATGCCACCGTAGTTAACCGCGTCTTCGGCGTTCATGTCAAAGAACGGAGGTTGAAGGATAGCCGCAGGGAATACAATTTCGTTTAGCGGAGGGTTGTAGTAAGCATTAACAGTTTGTGGTGTCATGCCCCATTCATGGGTCCACACTGGGCCGCCTTGTTTCTTAAGCATTTCTTCGTACAGCACGTCCGAAGAACGCTTTAGGTTTCCAAACAGGTCACTGGCATTAACTGTCAGCGCTGAATAGTCTCTCCACTGGTCCGGGTAACCAATTTTCACGGTAAACTTAGACAGCTTGTCCAGTGCTTGTGCACGAGTTTCATCTGTCATCCAATCAAGATTTTCGATACTTTCTTTGTAAGCTAACAACAGGTTATTAACCATTTCCATCATGCGATCTTTCGCTTCAGGCGGGAAGTGCTGTTTTACATAAACCTTACCGATTAGCTCGCCTACATGGGCATTTGAAAGGCTTACTGCACGACGCCATTGTGGCTGTTGCTCTTCAACACCGCGAAGCACTTTGCTGTAGAAATTGAAGTTTGCTTCATCAAGCTCGGCATTTAAGCGACTGGCTGAAGCATTTAACAAGCCCCACTTAAGGAACGTTTTCCAATCTTCCAGTGAAGTATCTGCAATAACGCCATCAATGTTTTGCATGTAGTCTTTTTGCAGGATGCCTAGCGAAGGAATGTCGCTAATGTCTGCTTCAGTAAGATAAGCGTCCCAGTCGAACTTAGGCATTAACGCTTTAAGTTCTTCAATTGTCAGTTTGTTATAGTTGGCAGCAAAGTTACGGGCCTGCTCTTTTTTCATATGTAGCTGAGCAATCTTAGTCTCAAGTGCGAACAGCATATCCGCACTTTCTTTAGGCGCGTCGAAACCCGCCAGCTCAAACATGGTTTGAATATGTTTAACGTAGGCATCGCGAATGGTTTGTGATGTTTCGTCGTCCTTGAAGTAGTACTCGCGCTCAGGAAGGCCTAAGCCCGACTGCCACGTGTACATCAAATATTCTTTTGGCGACTTAAGGTCAGGGTATTGAGTTAGGCTGAACGGCGTACCGTAGCCATAGCGAGCAGCATAAGCGAAATACTCAGCAAGGTCGGTGTAGTCTTCAATGGCATCAATCTTAGTTAACTCAGGCTTTAGCGGTGTCATACCAAGTTCGTTGCGGGTTTCCATGTCCATATAGGCACTGTAAAAATCACCGACTTTTTGCTCATCGCTGCCCGCTTTAAAGTCGCCTTCGGCAGACGATTTTATAATATCCATAACGTGATCTTGTGCTTCATCGCGAAGGATCACGAAAGAACCGTAGCTCGATTTATCTGCCGGTATTTCAAAATTATCAAACCATTTGCCGTTTACGTAGCGAAAAAAGTCATCACCCGGGTCAACAGACAGATCCATATTTTCTTTAATGACACCTGAAGAAAGCTGTTGCTGAGCTTCTTCGGTAGCCGCGCTCTGTGTCTGTTGTTCTGTGGATGAATTTTGTGGGCTACAAGCCGTGAGGGCCAGTGCCACGCTTAAGCTTAAAACGCTACGTAACATGTCGAGTTTTCCTTTTCATTTTATTGGGCGACATTTGGGCTTGCCGCTTATTGTTTTAGTGCGTTGCGAAACCTGTACATCCCTTCGAAAGAATGGTGTGGCGTATTGCGTGCACGCTTTTTACTAATTTTTAGCATGGCGGGGGGGATAGAAAAAGTGTTTATAGTGAAAATACACAGCTTGTAACAACTTGTAGGGCTAATTTCGCTATAGTGTTTTTTCTCACACACTAAAACATTCAAGGAACGGCGATGGACTTACACAATACCCCTTTCGATAGCGTATCACCCTGTGAGTACGCCGATGCGCTGCCAAGAGAGCAGTTCATGCACTATGCGATAAAACCATTGTGGGAAGGCATGCCACGCATTGCGGGTCCAGCATTTACCGTTAAGTGTGAGCCGGGAGACCATCTTATGCTGCATGCGGCGATATATCGCGCAAGCCCCGGTGACATTATTGTTGTGGAAGCCGATGATGAATTCGCTGTTGCGGGCGGTAACGTCTGCGCGATAGCCCAGTCTCGCGGCATAAAAGGTTTCGTGATTGATGGTGTTATACGAGACCTTGCAGAAACCCGTGACAACAAATTCCCAGTATTTGCCAGGGGCGTTATACCCAAGCCAGGAGCCAAAAAGTGCATATCACCGTTAAATGAGCCGATTTCCTGTGCAGGTGTAACTGTTCACGCCGGAGATATCATTGTTGCAGACGAAGAGGGTATTGCAGTAATCCCAAAAGATGAGGCGCTAGCAGCCTATGACATTGCCCAAAAGCGAGCCCAGAAAGATGGCTCCATGTCACTTGAACAGTGGCAGGCTGAGCACGCTGAAAAAGTGGAAAGCATACTCGCTAAATTGGGCTTTGCAGAGTGAAGGTTTGCAGATAACTCGCCATGCTTCGACTGGTTTTTGATAAGCGCTTTACTAAACCCTTCACTAAGCTTTTCATTAGGCAATAAGCTTTGCCAAATATTAACCAATGTTAAATGAGCTTTGCGGTAAAAAGGCGCCGCAAAGTTCAACACACTTTCAGTTATCGTGTAGAATTGTGACCTAAGCATTTTGGGGCATACGTAAACGTGCTCTGTCACTGAATAACTAACGAGTTTTACATGTTTTCATTTTTTGAAAAGCTGACCCAGCCTTTCCCTGACACGCCGCCTACCCAACCGCCAACAGGTATCGTTGCATTTTGTAAGTACTACACAAAAGGCATGTGGGGCGTAATCCTTACTGTTTCCGTGCTAAGTGCCATTGTTGCCATGTTAGAAGTGGCGCTTTTCGGCTTTTTAGGGCAGTTAGTTGACTGGTTCTCTGATCAAAACCGAGCCACGTTTTTAGCGGACCAAAAATTTACCCTCATTGGCATGGGTTTAACCGTTCTCGTTTTTATTCCATTGTTTATTTTGTTGCGCTCGCTATTTTCTCGTCAGTCCTTGATGGGGAATTATCCCATGCGCATTAGATGGCAGGCTCACCGCTATTTGCTTGGCCAAAGTTTAACCTTCTTCCACGATGAGTTTGCCGGCCGTGTTGCTACCAAGGTGATGCAGACAGCACTATCGGTACGAGAAACCGTGACCAAGGTTCTCGATTTGCTGGTGTACATCAGTGTTTATTTTATCTCTATGGTAGTGCTTATTTTCAGCACTGACTGGCGCTTAGCCATGCCGCTTATCGTGTGGTTTTTTGTGTATATCGGTATCTTGAAGGTGCTGGTACCAAAACTAAAAGAAGTGTCGCAAAAGCAAGCCGACGCGCGCTCATTAATGACTGGGCGTATTGTCGATAGCTATACCAATATCACAACGGTGAAGCTGTTTTCACACAGTCGCCGCGAAGCGGATTACGCAAAAGAAAGTATGGATGGTTTTCTTAAGACGGTTTACCCGCAAATGCGTTTGGTTACCGTGTTGGAATTCTGCGTGGAAATGGCTAACGCCATTCTTATTTTCACCATTGGTGCGCTATCTGTGTATTTGTGGATGGAGAACATTGCGAGCCCGGGCGATATCGCCATCGCTATTAGTCTGTGTTTGCGACTAAACGGTATGTCGCACTGGGTTATGTGGGAAGTATCAGGTTTGTTCGAAAACTTAGGCACGGTGCAGGACGGCATGAATACACTAGCGCAGCCTATTGCAGTGAAAGACAAGCCAAAAGCCGACGCGTTAAAGGTAAATGGCGGCGGGATTAATTTCGATAATGTGCATTTTTCTTATTCAGGTGCAGACAACAAACCTATTGATGTGTTCACTAACTTGGATTTAGCCATTAAGCCCGGAGAAAAAGTGGGCTTAGTGGGGCGTTCTGGGGCGGGTAAATCGACGCTGGTTAATTTGCTCATGCGTTTTTACGACACCCAGAGTGGTCGCATTGTCATTGATGGTCAAGATATCACTGAAGTAGGCCAAGAGACCCTTCGCGCCAAAATAAGCATGGTGACACAAGATACTTCACTGATGCATCGCTCGGTATGCGACAACATCCTTTACGGTCGAACCGACGCGACAGAAGAAGATATGATACGTGCGGCCAAACAGGCCGAAGCGCACGACTTTATTCTTACGCTTACTGATAGTCACGGTAGAACAGGGTACGACGCGCATGTAGGTGAGCGAGGCGTTAAGCTTTCAGGCGGTCAGCGCCAGCGCATTGCCATAGCTCGCGTATTGCTAAAAGACGCGCCTGTACTAGTGCTGGACGAAGCCACATCAGCGCTAGATTCAGAAGTTGAAGCGGCAATTCAAGCCTGTCTGGATAAAGTGATGGAAGGCAAAACCGTGCTGGCTATTGCGCATCGACTGTCGACCATTGCGCAAATGGACAGGTTACTTGTTCTGGATAAGGGCAATATTGTAGAGCAGGGAACCCATGCGGAGCTTATTGCGCACAATGGCATATATGCCAAGCTTTGGGCGCACCAAACGGGCGGATTTATAGGCGTTGAATAGGCAAGGCGCGAATTAGCGTTCAATCGCAGATGGGATGGATAAACCGCTTGTATCTTGAAAGTGGTTAAGTATAATACGCGTCCCTCCCTTGCGATACCGCACTTTCCTTAGAAAAGACGCACAACTCACAAGGGCAGTGTAAGTAAATTTTGTCTTATCGACACCACAGGGGTGTAGTTCGAATTGGTAGAACAGCGGTCTCCAAAACCGATGGTTGGGGGTTCGAGTCCCTCCACCCCTGCCAAATTTACTTAAACTAAGAATTTTTAAGTTGCGCATTTTTTAGATGCGTAAAACAACGACGCTGTAGTGCTAGGATCGTAACATGAGCGAAAAGACGGAAAATCAGTCCAATGCATTGGACATGTTTAAATGGGTAGTGGTTTTTGCACTACTTGCCGGTTTAGTAACCGCTAATACAATGTACGGTGAGATCTCGGTACTATACCGTGCCATCGCAATTGTTGTAGTTGTTGGTATTGCTGGTTTCATCGCGGCAACTACCGAAAAAGGTAGCACCTTCTTGAGCTTCGCTAAAGAGTCTCGCACAGAAGTTCGCAAGGTTGTGTGGCCAACTCGCCAAGAGGCGAACCAAACTACACTTATCGTGCTTGCAGCGACGTTAATTATGGCACTAATTTTATGGGGACTAGACGGCATCATCGTTCGTGTAGTTGGCTTTATTACAGGAATAGGAGCATAACCGTATGTCTGAAGAAGAAGCAGTAAAGAAAAGATGGTACGTAGTTCAAGCCTATTCACAATATGAGTCTCGCGTTAAGAAGACCCTGCTTGAATACATCAAAATGCACAACATGGAAGACTACTTTGGTCAGGTACTAGTACCAACAGAAGAAGTAGTAGAAATGCGTGCGGGTCAAAAGCGTAAGTCTGAGCGTAAGTTCTACCCAGGTTATGTATTGGTAGAAATGGCGATGACGGAAGAGTCATGGCACTTAGTGAAAAGCGTACCTCGCGTACTTGGTTTCATCGGCGGCACATCTGATCGCCCTATGCCAATCACGCAGAAAGAAGCTGACGCTATCTTAAATCGTCTTGAAGAAAACGTTGATAAGCCAAGACCAAAGACGCTGTTCGAGCCAGGCGAAGTTATTCGCGTGATCGATGGCCCATTTGCAGACTTCAACGGTGTGGTAGAAGAAGTAGACTACGAAAAGAGCCGCGTAAAAGTATCGGTGCTTATCTTCGGTCGTTCTACTCCAGTAGACTTAGAATTTGGTCAGGTAGAAAAAGGCTAAGCCTATTCAAGCTACCGTATAGTATTTTTAAAAAGCCCCGTTTGACGGGGCTTTTTTGTATCTAGA
>NZ_JBHNYX010000061.1:0-20825 GCF_054960505.1 Alteromonas sp. G4i13
ATTCAGCCAGGTAAACCGCAGCAAAATGGCTTGGTTCTGGCGACTGGATTATAACGAAGAAAGAACACATGAAAGTCTGGGTAACCTGCCTCCGGCAGCTTACCGAGAAAAGCTAGAAAACTCTAATTCAGCCCTGTCTCATTAATGGGGAAGTAGACAACGCCATTGAACCGTTATACAGCGTTATCCACGAAGTCATTAAGAAGCGGAAGATCTTCCGCAGTGATGGTTTTGTAAGAAAAATGGCGTACTTAAAAATAAAAGATGCCAGCAAAAAATGGTCGATGCCGATTCGAAACTGGCGTAAGGCGATGAGTCGTTTTATTATTGAATCCGAGGAACGCCTCAAACTCAATAACTAATGGAAGTTACACAGAATCTGTTACAGGCTCTGCTCTACTGATAAGTATTTCTTCACGAAGTTCACTACAAAACCTATAAGTAATTTTATTATCTTCTAAATTGAATTTAGTGAGTAGAGGCATCACGACCCACTCTTCAACTCCTTGAGAATTAATGATATCGCATTGCACCGCAGTTGTTCCGAGGTTAAACAGTAATTCTTCAATCAATTTACGGCTCTTTATCTCCAAATCAACTGCTTCCTCTAATTGAGACATCGTTATTGTAAATTTTATTTCTTGTCCTCTAGTCTTTTCTAGATAGTTTTCTATTGATTTTTTTTCAGTACTCTCTACAGCTGCCAGCATTTCATCTCTTGCGTTTCGCACCAGTGTATTCAAAATTTTGCACTCCACCTGGTTATGAAAAAAGTAAACGTTACCCTGCTATAGTGGTAGCGCACCCAAATGGTGGTGTAAAAGAACAAGTAGCAGGCTTGTATGCTCAACGTCTAGCGGAGCTAGGCTATATCACAATAGCAGCTGATGCTGCGTATCAAGGTGGCTCTGGCGGTGAACCGCGCTATATCGACATCCCACCTAACAGAATCAACGACATTCATGGTATGGCAGACTTCATTAGTGAGTTTAATGGCGTAGATGCAAACAGATTAGGTGTGCTCGGTATTTGTGGAGGCGGTGGCTATTCACTTGCGGCAGCACAAACAGATAAACGCTTTCAGTCAGTAGCGACCTTATCTATGTTCAATTCTGGACGGGTTCGCCGTAATGGATATATCGATTCACAGCTTGATACCATACAGCAGCGGTTGAGTGAAGCAACAGAAGCTAAAAGGCTCGAAGTTGAAAATGGTAATGTGGAATATGTAGGTGGCCAGAGTCTAACTAGAGAACAAACCGCAAAGTTGCCCTTTGAACTATATCGAGAAGGTCTTGAGTATTATGGTTTTACTCATAATCACCCAAAATAAATCAGCCTTTATTAATGATTGCAGGGAGCGAAGCAGATTCCCTTTATATGTCAGAAAATGCTTTTGAGCACGCTGTTAATGCTAAGGAAAAGGAGTTGTACTTGATTGATGGCGCTAGCCATATTGAGACGTACTGGAAATCTGAATACGTTAGTGAAGCTATAAATAAGCTCAATCAGTTTTATAAAGCAACACTGGATATGGAATAGTAAATCAAATAGCGAAAAGGTAATTTGTTTACCATGGGACAATTTTATTTCTTTTCTATGTTTTGAGTATGTGGGTAGCAAGCGCATAAGAGTAATAAGGTTAATTGGTACCCATTCTCGCAATGTCTAATACTGTTTAGTATTAGACATTGCTTTTATTAAATTCTTTCCGTGAGGTGTGTATGCTGCTACAACACTATAGATTACAAAACAATCAAGATGGTCATTCATTCCTGCAATGTGTTTCGATCTGAATGATATTTTTTCGCAACGCTCATCGCGTTTACAGTATAATTGCTGGTTAAGCTCTATAAGTCGGAGGTCACTTATGTGCAAAGCTCTGCAGCATTTAGAAATGGTTAACGTTTCTAAGAAGTCTGCCGCAGGTTTCGCGCGCAATTTACTCCACGCTTACCTCACCGTGTAATAGCGTTGCGCAGGTTTTATGCAGTTAAAATTGGGCAGTCAGGCCGAAGTAAAAGCTGCGACCCGGGGCGGGCTCGAAATAACCCCGACTGCTTACTTCCCGGTCGGCATTGGCGTTTACTCTGACATTCGAAAAATACATCTTATCGAACAGATTACGCACACCGGCCTGAATTCGCAAAGTAGAATTAATATCATAGCCAACCCGGCCGGTCACCAGCCAATACTGTGCTATTTCCGTTGTATTGCTGTTTTCTGCATAGAAGTTACCACTGAATGTACCTTCCAGTTCCACTCGCCATGCATTTTGTTGCCAGTTGAGCTGATTAATCCATTGAATTTGGGGTAAGCCTGGCATCCGGTTGCCATCCAGGTTGTCGCCGCTGAGTGCGGCAAAGTCACCAAACTCATAGCGGGCCAGTGTCAGCGCGCTACGCCATTGCCAGTGTTGGTTAAGTTGCCACTGAAGGGCCGTTTCAAGGCCATGGCGGTTGGTCTTGCCGGCATTTTCATAAAATGCCCGACCGTCAATCTCGTAGGCAATGAGTTCGTCGGTAACGCGGATTGAAAACAGCGCTACATCATAACTTAAATCGTTGTACTGGCCGCGCCAACCGAGCTCAAGACTCACGGTATCCTGGGGTTTTAAGATGGGATTGAAGCCGCTGCCCTGCGGGTTGGCAAACTCGGTAAAGGTAGGTGACTCGTAGGCTGAAGCGACATTGGCGTACCATTGGTGTTGCGTGCCTGGCCGATAGCTTATACCAATGTTGCCATTCCATTGGTGATAGTGGCGCTCGCCTGAGCCTACCGCACTAAGGCCGAGCCGGTCGTTTATCGACATTGCAAGATCATCATAACGCACGCCGGTGGTCAGGGTGAGGGTGTCAAAGAGCAACCAGTCGACAATGGCAAATACGCCAACTGAAGTGGCTTGCTGCAATTCATCTGCGGTTTGCTGCGTGACAACTTTATCCGGAGTGACTCTAAATCGGGTGCGGTCGTCTTCCTGACGGCGGATTTCTGCGCCTGCGGTATACCTTACTGGCCAGCCAGCGTTCTGCCAGTCCTGAGAAAGCTCAATACTGCCGCCATAAAACCAACGGTCGTACCTAATCAGACTGCTGCCAGGAAAGGGTAGCTGCTGGGTAAAGTTGCGGTGAGTAGCAAAGGTATTGGCAGACCAACTGCCATATAAGATGTCCTCATCGTGGTAAACCAGTCCGATGGTTTGCTGTGCCACTTGCTGCCCGCTGTTTAGCCTGCTGGCCATAAAGGTAGCCTGGCGTCGATCTGAAGCCACTTGCGCGACAGTAAGGCCTCCCGGATCCTGTGCTTCAGGCATATCCATCAGCGAGGTGATTATCGTAAAGCTTTTAGTGTCACTGAGGTCCCAGCGCAGTTTACCGCGCAGGGTACTTTTCTTTACCTGACTTTGCTCCCGGTAGCCGGCAAAGTTAAGGTGGCTTATGCTGATAACCGCGTCGATGTCGTTCTCGCGGGTACCAGCCTGCAGGTTTACTTTATAAAAATCATGGCTGCCGACATTCAGACTGGCATTAACTCCTTGCAGGCTATCGCCGGTCACAGTGGTGATATCAATTGCGCCGCCAGCACCATTACCGTACTGCACTGCTGCTGCGCCCCGGATAACCTGTAATTGTTCAACGCTGTTTAAATCAATATCATCCACCTGGGTTTGGCCGTCAGGCAATGTGTAAGGGATGTCATCAACCTGCAATTGCAAGCCGCGCACACCAAACGGAGCGCGCGAACCGAAACCGCGGATGGATATCCGCAGGTTCTGAGCAAAGTTGTAGCGATTCTGAAAATATACGCCAGGCACAAACTTAAGCGCTTCGTTTAATTGCAGTGCTTCCTGCAGTTGCAGTTCCTGCCGGGCATCGAGTAGCGAAACTGCCGCCGGGGTAGCAAAGAGATCCCGTGATAATCTCGTTGAAGTCACCTTTACTACTTCAATATCTTCAGCTGCTGGTGGTCCCGCTGATGGTGTTACTGCTGCAGCAAGCAGAGGCGGGCTCATGAGAAGTATGGTTAATGTTAGTGAGGTCATTAGGTGATGCTGAGTCATATTGGCCTTGCTGATTCAGTCGTTAGTTGTCGATGTGTCGCGAACAGGTGAGTTCATGAAGTCATCGCTTTATAGGGGTTATTTCCGTTTTGCGGGCAGGGGATCAGGGACGAAAGCGAACATGTTCCCGTTGCAGGTCCTTTATGCTGCTGCAGCCCATGAGTCGCATGTCGCGTTCAATTTCAGCCTGCATGAGCTTAAGGACCCGCTCCACACCTGGTTGTCCGGCCGCCGCCAGTGCATACAGGTACATCCGCCCAATTCCCACCGCTTTTGCGCCCAGCGCCAGTGCTTTGAGTACATGTGAGCCACGCTGCACGCCGCTGTCAAAAAGAACGTCGATATCATTGCCTACTGCGTCGACAATTTCGGCCAGTTGATCAAAAGAGCTGCGTGAGCCGTCAAGTTGGCGCCCGCCGTGATTAGAAATCACGATACCGGTGCAGCCAATGTCTACTGCACGCCTGGCATCTTCAACGCTCATAATGCCTTTTAAACAGAACTGACCATCCCAAAAATCAACCATGTCGGCCACATCCTGCCAGTTCATTGCCGGATCCAGCATATTGGTAAAATAATCACCGATAGAGCTGCTGCCGCCGTCCATGTCAATATGGGCCTGCAGTTGTGGTAGGGAGAATTTTTCGTGGAGCAGATAGTTGATGCCCCAGGCGGGTTTACTGGCAAATTCAACCATGCCGCCCAGGGTCAGACGAAAGGGTATCGAAAAGCCGGTACGTAAATCCCGCTCCCGATTGCCACCGGTGATTGAGTCTACCGTCAGCATCATAACTTGTATGCCACTGGCTTTCGCCCGTTCCATCATGGCCCGGTTAAGCTCGCGGTCTTTGTGAAAATAAAACTGATACACCTGGGGAATATCAAAATCCTGTGCAATTTTCTCCATCGACACGGTGCCCAGCGACGACACGCCGAACATAGTGCCAAACTTTTCGGCGGCGGCCGCAACTGCATATTCACCTCGGTGGTGATATAACCGTTGCAGGGCGGTAGGAGAGCAGTACACAGGTAATTCAAGTCGCTGACCCATCACCTCGATACTCAGATCAACATCTTTGACACCGCGAAGTACCCCGGGAATTAAATCACACTGATTAAAGGCTTCAGTGTTACGCCGCATGGTTACCTCGTCATCGGCACCACCGTCGATGTAATTGTAGATTGGGCCTGGCAGGCGTTTTCTCGCCAGGGTTCTGAAGTCCTGATAGTTGTAGCATTGGTTTAAGCGCATAGCGTGTTACTGCCTCTGTTCGTTACTGCGATTGGGGTGGGGGCGAAGGTGAGCGTTGCTCAATAGTTCCCCGATCGGCCTGGATGTATAAAAACTGGTTAGCCGGAATATTGTGAAACGTACTGACACTTCCTGTTTTGTCTGGCCATTCAATAGTAATGGTGTCGGCCTGGCTGGCGTCACCCAAACCAAAGTGCAGGGTTGACGGCGCACCGCTTAAAAATCCGCCGCCTGCGCGTACTTCCTGCAACTGGGTAGTGTTGCCGGTAGTCACATGCACTTTAGCGCCCAGTGCCCGGGTGTTTTGCGTACTATCGCGCAGGGTGATGGATAAGTAGTTGTTGCTGGCGTCATCGTTGTGACGATTGGCATACAGTACCGGTCGCTGTTCGTGGTTACTGACCACAATATCCACATCACCATCCCGGTCGTAGTCCATGCAGACCACGCCGCGGCCAGAAAAGGTATCGGTGATCCCCCACTGACGACTGCGTTCTGTGAATGTACCGTCCTGATTAGAAATAAAAAGCCGACTCGGGGTGTTCTCAAACTCAGCCATGGCTTGCTTCAGGCGACGATACGCCAGAGGGTTACCAAGGTGGCGGCTAAGTTGTGGCGGCAGATCAAAACCGTTAACGTGAAATAGATCCAACCAGCCATCGTTATTAAAGTCGGCAAAGCATGCGCCCCAAGCCCATAGCCCTTCGGCCACACCAGCCTGTGTTGTTGCATCCTCCAGCCGACCCTGGTGATTGTGGTACAGGCGGTTACCACTGACCCCCCAGCTACCTTCCGGCTTGCCGTTCGGGTCCCAGATACTGCTAACAAACCAATCCAGGTAGCCATCGTTATCATAGTCTGCAACGGCAGCCCCCATGCCATTTTGATCTGAGATCTCATGGGTGTGGGTCTCTTTAGCAAAGGTACCGTCGCGGAGGTTTTTATACACCTGGCTGGTTTCAAAATCTGCTGCAAACAACAAATCCAGCCAGCCATCATTATTGATGTCGGTAAAGTTAGCGGTAAATGTAAAGTCTGCATTGCCTACCAAATCTGTAAGGCCTGCCTCGGTATCCAGGCCTTCAAACCAGATCCCCTCCGAGCTGCTTATGTTGCGCCACAGGTGGGTAGGCTGTTCGCCGCCCAGTCCGGGGCCGCGCCAATGGTTGGTCAGCATGTCAACGGTGCCATCTTTATTGACATCGGCAAAAGCAAAAGACCAACTGGTAAGCTGTACTTGTAATCCGATGTCAGCGGCAACATGCAACTTTTGTTGCGCATCGTTGAGGTATAACGTGGGAAGTTGGGAGTCTGGCAACTGCATCTTTTGACCGGTGACGGATGGCAGTTCGGGCTGCAGCAGGTTGGAGGTGAATAAATCCAGATCGCCGTCGCCGTCAATGTCTACCATGGCTGCACCGTTAGACAGTTCAACGCTGGTTAATCCCCACACTTTACTGACATCGCTAAAGGTGCCGTTTCGTTCATTTTTATACAGTACATCCGCTGTTGCGTCGCCGGTTGCAAAAAATAGATCCGGCCAGCAGTCACCATCAATATCGCCGGCCGCCAGTCCACCGCTAAAGATCAGGCGTTGTGCCGAAGACAGGGAATAGTTCTCCCAATTGATGTGATGTTTGTGAGCTAACCCGGCACTCACAGCCACTTCATCAAAACGTTTGGCACTTTGATGGCGGCTATGGTGCTTGGCGAGAGACTGATGCGTCGGCGCAGAGTGGGAACAGCCAAATGCGTCATCGCTAAGAAACGCAGCAGGGAGGGCCGGCCCCGGGGCCTGATTAGGCAGACTGGTGTGAGTTGGCTCCAGGTTTATGGCTACAGGTTGAGGAGGAGGCATATGACCGCGAAATTCTGCTACGAGGCGGTGCTCGTCAGGGGCTGGTGCATTGCTATCAGGTACCCATTTCGCCATACAGGCTCTATCGGTAATACAAGGATCGGTAAGGCTGGCTAGAAAGGCCTTTAAATCGTCTATCTGCGTTACTGTTAGGGTCAGGCCGTCAGGCAGCAGGCTGCTGCCTGCGGCTTGCTCTCGGTTAAGCTGAGCCAGTGCACCCTGGGTGTGTTGTTTACTGTCGCTAAGCAACCCGGCAACGTGCTTCAATTGCGGGTTGTTAGCAAAACTAAAGTCAAACTGACTAACCGACTCATCCGGTGCCAAATGATGCGCAATGATGGCATCAAGATCCGTGAAAGCGCCAGCGTGAGTGTAGGGGGCGGTTGCCGTCACGTTTAGTAGTGAGGGAGTACGAAATCCGTATCGGTCTTTGTCTTGTTGTGTTACGCCGCGGCGGCCAAAATCTTCCCCATTGGGTTGTTTACCACGTCCAATCTGCACCGCAGCAATATTATGAAATTTCTCATCTGTAAAAATTGGCGGCGTATGGCAGTTTATACAACCTGCACCGCCCTTATCCGGGCTGGTTAAAAATAGCTTTGCGCCGCGCTTCTGACTGGCCGTCAGTGCGTTGGTTTTACCGTTAACATAGTCAAACCAGGGGGCATCCAGCAAGATTTGTGTAGACTGATAATAGGAGATAGCAGTTTCGATATTGGCAAATGTAATCAGCGAATTCGAGCTGCCAGTGGGTGAGGCGAAGGCCTGCCTAAAGAGCTGCAGCCACTGCTGTACATTTTCGCTTTGTTTGAGCCGTTCGATCAGCGCGTGGCGTACCCCATCGTTAGTACTGTCGGCAGCAAAGGTATGGCCACGCATTTCATCGGTGGATATCACCGGGAAGCGCACCTGAGTGGCGAGTAAATCACGTCCTGCAGAGCTATCGCCCTGCCACAAATTACTATCCGGTGTCCGGTGGCGCTGATCTTCACCATGGGAGCGTAAGGTCGGATCAAGCACAAAAATGCGCCCGTCATAAAACATCGAGCGGCTGTATAATGACGCGTTAAACGTGGTTTGAGAGTGTCTGGCAACATTGGGTGTACCGTCAGCTTTTGGATCGGCCGAACGCTGCCAGTCGTGCCAGCGTCCGGGTCCTACCCAATTGTCATTATACGGTGACTCGCCAACCGGCAGGCTGAGGCTATCGCCCCCGGCAAGATATGGATGATGGCAACTGGCGCAGGCAACATCCTGATTACCGCTGAGTGATTTACTAAAGAACAGCTCCATGCCTAACCGAAACATTGGTGTTTCAGTTGACGGCGACACAGTATCAACCGTAAATGCATAAGAATCACTCAAGCTGTCTAACAGTTTGCTCAGCGCCTGCTCTTCATTGGCTTCCAGCCGCGCATTGCCACTGGCGCTGAACAGCGTCAGCAGTGTTACCATATATACCTTACCGCGACCAATGAGCCCCATTACCTTTTCCTTTCTTACCTTACTTAATAGCGCTAACTGCGCTGCAACTACTGCCGCGCAAAAACTGGTTATTCACCAGGCGAATTTCCAGGCCATCAGCAGACGGGCGGATGCGGTTTATCTTTACATCGCCCTGATAGAGCGTGCGGGTTTCGCCTTGTTCGCGACCAATATCTTTGCAGTTAGGGCTGTAATAAGCGGCATACTCAGTTTTTTCGGCCTGCTTTTTCTCGAACACGGTAACCACTCCGGTGCCACATTCCGCCATTGCGTAGATATCATCATCCTGTGCGTATACCTGTACCGGCTTTGCTTCTTCGTCATTTATCCAGTGAATATGTTTATCTGGCGTGCGGACAAAAAAGCCGCCCTGGCAACTCACGCCTGTCATTGGCTTAGCTGCGCTGATTGCCTGGCTGCAAAACAACGTCATTAGCAGACCAGTGGTAACAGGAAGCATTAATTTATGTTTGTTGTTCATGGGGGTTCTCCGTTATCTGGGGGGCTTACCAAAGCCAATCCAACTATTAAAATTGCCTGCTACCACTATTTCGTCATTCTCAACTTTGAGCGGTAATGCGGGCAGGTTTCGTGGTGCCGGGCCGGCCATCACAACTCCGCTGTCTTTGGGGTTAAACACAGACTGGTGGCACGGACACATGTAGTTTTCCTCGTCTGTCATCCAGCCGGTGACCGGGCAGCCAGCATGGGTACAGATGGCTGAATAAGCCACCACGCCACTGGCCGATAGTGCCTTGGTGTCATTGGAAAGCTTGCTCTCGGGGAACTTTTGCAGCAGCACCTGGTTGTAGCGTGAGCCGTCGCGGACAATGTTATTCTGCACGTCGTAGGGCAAAATGAGCTGTTGTTTGTCGAGTTCGGCCAAATCGGATAGTTTTATAATCTGGCCGCGTTTGCTTTTACTGAAATACGTCAGTCGGTCGCCGGGTTGTGGTGGCAGTCGCTCAGGTCGGTTCTGAGCAGCTGACAGCTTGCCGCTGACAGAGAGGTTGGCAATAGGAATGGCAAAGGCCAAGTACTTCAGCATGTCCCGACGAAAGCCATTATCTGGTCCATCATAATCCGCCTGGCAGCACCGGGATTGTCTGACATTGTCAGATGTACGATTTTTCATAGGATACCTTCTTACTACTTTATTGAATCTGTTTATGTACAACGAACCTGGAAGCCGGCGCCAATGCGCCGACTTTCGTCACCCCAAAGAGACTTAATCCGGCAGTGCAAAGACCCAGATTACCCCGCCCTCAGGGACATCTGCGATCCATTCACCAGATTCATCTTTGTCGGCCAGAACACTGTTGGTCCAGTGTGCGTCTACGCCATAGCCAGCGGTAATAGCGATATACTGCTTACCGTCAACTTCGTAGCTCACAGGGGGCGCAATGGCCGTTGAGTTAAGCGGGAATTCCCACAATACTTCGCCGCTTTCGGCGTCAAAGGCGCGTAGTATCCGGTCGTTAGTACCAGCACCAAACACAATGCCGCCTGCTGTCGATAGCACAGGGCCCCAGTTCATGGTTTTGCCAAAGTCGTGTTGCCAGACTTTTTCGCGGGAATTGATATTCCAGGCCTGAAGTTGACCTACACCCTTGTTAGGGTCATCAAGGTAAACATCGAGGTCGGGAATATCGATGCCAGCCCAGAATTGCCCGGATGCAGGTTCAACATCATCCTGAAATTTGCCGAGGAATGAGTTACATACGTTGTCATTGGCCGGCACATAAACCATGCCGGTTTGCGGATTATAAGACTCGTAAGGCCAGTTTTTACCGCCCCACAGACTAGGGCAGTAATCCACCCGTTTACCCGTAACCGGAACATGATCATAGTCATAGGTAGGGCGACCGGTTTTTTTATTAAGCGACTTAAAGGCGTTATTTTTAACAAAGGGTTTGCCTTCAACATAACCTATTTCACCGTCGTCACTGCGCTCCAGCCAATACATGTAGCCATTACGCTGAGGTGAGACCAGGCCCTTAACCGTTTTGCCATTTTGTTTAAAATTAACCAGCATTGGTGCATTCATGGCGGCCCAGTCCCATGAATCATTGTAATGGTACTGGAAATGGCCTTTGATCTTGCCGTTGTCCGGGTCCATGGCAATCGATGAAGCCACATAAAGGTTATCCCCGGGGCGCTGATCACCGAGCCATGGTGAGCCGTTACCCACTCCCCAGTAAAGTATGTCGGCCTCTGGATCGTAGTTACCCGGCATCCACATGCTTCCGCCACCATATTTCCATGCGTCGGGACGTTTTCCTTGTTTTTTCCAGGTTTCATGGCCTGGCTCACCCGGACCTGGTACGCTGTATGTGCGCCATGCCTGTTCACAGGTTTCGGCGTCCATCGCTTCTAAAAAGCCCCGCACGCCATACTCGCCGCCAGACGGGCCGACCAGTATCTTACCTTTCACCGGAGTGGGCGCCGAGGTGATATAAGCACCGATACTCCAGTCACCAATCTGCGCCTGACAAATGCGTTCCCCGGTTTTGGCATCCAGCGCATTCAAAGTGCCATCAAGTCCGGCGACATAGACTTTGTCGTCCCATAAGGCAATGCCGCGGCTGGTGTTATGCATCACCGACAGATCATAAGGATTGTCATGCTTATAGCGCCAGTAAACTTGCCCGGTTTTGGCATTCAATGCGATCACGTGATTATAGGGTGTTGAAACAAACATGACGCCATTATTGATCTGGGCGGGAGCCTCATGCCCGGAGTCCAGGTTGGTGGAGTAGGTCCAGACAGGTGTGAGCTTTTTAACATTCTTTTTATTAATTTGCTGAAGTTCACTGAACATCCAGCCTTCGTAATTCCCTTTGGGTAGCAACCAATCTTTGGGATTTGCTTCGTTTAACCGCTTTTGCGTGACAGGTGTGTAGTCTTCAATTTCTTTTGTTAGCTTGGTCAGACCGGCGGCTGATGCATAAGAGCTAACCATGATACCTGCTAACCCCAGACAGCAACTCAGGTAGCTCAGATGTGGAGCACTAGTTTTTTTCATTTTTTACCTCTAAAGTCGTTTTGTTCGAGCAGAATGCCTAAATCAATTAACATGCCAATAACATTTCCCGATGATTATATTCTTAATATGTTGATTTTTATGAGGTTTGTTGGGGCGTGCTGTTTCGTTGAAAAAATTAAGTACAGAAAGTCGTTTGAGTGAAGAAACACCTGTCGCAGCGTTAATGCAACAATGAGACACTTTTCGGTTGCGGTTGGCAGACTCGCACTTACCAATATTTGCCGAGCCGTTTTGCCGCATCTTCCCTGCAGGGCTTTTAGCTACTAAGTAATAACACTTAAAAAACAATAAGTGATTGTATTTGTTTTATTTTTCTCTTTGTTTGATGGTGGGGCGGCAAACGGATCCACATCAATGTGGCGGTAAATACAAGAAAAAATGCAAATTTGAAAAAAATGTTACAAAATTGCATCATTACGTTAATTTGATAAGGTGTTGAATAGTTGACCAGGGGAATTGCCTGATGCTGCTAGTACATTGCCTGCAATAAACTAAGAACGGAGTACGACGGTAATGATGAAACAAACTTCGCAATCTATGGACGTTAGTGGTGCTGAAACATTTATGTCGGCCGAATTTCAGCTTCGAAATATTCAGCCGACAGAACCGATTTCCCGCTCATGGCAACGTAGCTTGCTAAAGCACGGCCTTGATCCGCATGCGACCAATGAGGTTGAAGTTTTATCGTCCTCAGAGATGCGATTGCAATTGCAGCAACAGGAAGACTATTTAAATATTGCCCGGCAGGGGCTAACTGGTTTATCCAAGCGAATTTCTGATGCAGGCTACTCGGTAGTGCTAACCGATGCTACAGGGTTAACCCTGGCGACAAATCTACCTAATCGGGAAAAAGTCCGCAGCAAAGAGTCAGGATTACTTATCGGGGCGCGTTGGGCGGAAGATCAGGTAGGTACCAATGGTATTGGTACCTGTCTGGTTGAAAAAGAGTCGATTATTATTCACCGGGATGAGCACTTTTATCACAGTCACAGAGACTTAAGTTGTTCCGTTACCCCTATATTTGATCCCATGGGGGAATTACGTGGCTGCCTGAACGCGTCATGTCTTGGCGCTGACAAAAACAGAAGCAGCCAGTTTATGACGCTGCAAATGGTCATGATGTACGGTCGAATGATTGAAAACAGTTATTTTCGCAAGACCTATCGTAATCAAATGACGTTGAATATCCGTCCGGCGGAAAGCTTTTTCGATTTGGCGCAGGAGCAGCTATTAGCGGTTAACGAAAGAGGCGTTATCACCGGGGCAAATCGTTCGTCATTTTTTGAATACTCGTCACTGCTGCCAACTGATCAACTGCTCCCGGGGAGCCGGTTACAAGATATCATTGGTATTTCTATTGATGAGTTACTTACCAAAACAAACGGCGGTAGCAATGTTATAAAGGTTTATTCGCCGCTATTACTGGAAGAGATTGAACTGGCATTGCGGGTGCCTGGTTTCCGGTCGGTGGCGTCTGCATCGGTTCGGACTGCTGCTAAAGCAGCCTCTCCCTTAACGTCAGGAAAGCATCCTTCACTGAACGAGTTAGGTGGTGAAGATCCACGGATGCACAGAATCGCGCGACAGGTTCTGCAAGTTATTGATAAAGACATTCCAATTCTAATTACCGGCGAGACCGGCACGGGTAAGGAAGCCTTTGCCAGGGCAATCCATGATGCCAGTGCACGGGCCGACGGTGCCTTTATCGCATTAAATTGCGCTGCCATTCCTGAAACGTTGATAGAAAGTGAGCTATTTGGTTATCGCAGCGGCAGTTTCACTGGCGCCAATAAAAATGGTATGAAGGGCAAGCTGGAACTGGCCAATGGCGGAACCCTGTTTTTAGATGAAATTGGCGATATGCCTGTGCAGCTGCAAACACGCTTGTTACGTGTGTTGGCAGAACGGGAAACAATGCCATTAGGTGCCACCGAGCCGACGGCTTTGGACTTACAGGTTATTTCTGCCACCCACCAGGATCTGCGAGCGCGTATAGACCAAAAGGAGTTTCGGGAAGACTTTTACTACCGCCTCAATGGCATGGCTCTGAAACTGCCACCGCTAAGGGAGCGTACTGATAAATCGGCTATTATTGCCAATGTAGTAAGACGGGAGCTACAGCACTTGGGTGATTATCAAATTGATGAAAAGGCTCGCCAGGCGCTGGAAATGTATCACTGGCCTGGCAACATACGCCAGCTAATGAGCGTGTTGAAATATGCCGCTGCGGTGAGCGAAAACAATTTGATAACGCTTGATAGTTTGCCAGATGAGATTCTCGATCATCATTCGCTGGATGCGTTAGATACGGAGCAAGAGACTGGCGTTGTCAAACAAAAGGCTTTGTCTAAGTATGCAGGCAGTCACGAAGGTCAGTTATTATTAGACACGTTAAAAAAACACCGGTGGAATATTACAACGGTGTCAGAAGAGCTCAGTATTTGCCGTTCAACGGTCTACCGAAAAATGAAAAAATACAATATTGTACAGCCTAACGATATTTACTAATAATCTGAGTTTTATTATTTGAACCGTTAATTGTCGAAAGGTAATTAACGGTTTTTTATTTCCGTAATTAATTGTTGCATTATGCTGCAAATGGCGTGCGACACTAGTTTAATTTTTAAGAAAAATGATTTTTCTATAAAGTCCGTATTAATTTAAATTTCCTTTTAAATTAATGGTTAAACTTAATTTTTACAATTTAATTACAATGGCATGTTCTTTGCCATCCCTTATTTGCGAATGAAAGTTTAAATTCCAAACAGGGGACACAATGAAATGCAGTTTAATAAAATAGTACTAGCCACTTCTGCCTTAGCACTGACTTATTTTAGTCCGGCTTCATTTGCGCAGGAAAAAAGCCGGATTCAGTTGTCTGGTGCGGTGATGCAAAGTTGGCAGGCGGGGATGGAAGTCGACGGCGCAGCTGCGGACCCGGGCAATGCTAACACTGACTCTGGTTTTCATCGTTTGCGCTTTGCGTTAAATATTAATGCGCAGTTGACAGACAAGCTATCTGTTTTTGCCGAACTCGCCGAGGAGCCCAACGACTGGAATAACGGCAGCGCTGCTATCAGCCAGGATTTAGCGTGGATACAGTATCAGATTAATCAGGAGGTGGGCGTCAGACTGGGTAATATGATCGCTACCACGCAGAACTTCCTGCGCTACTCTGATGGTGCGGCAGTGCAAAGCAACCCATTTGTTGGCAATAGCCTGGTTGACATGATCACAGCAGAAGAAGGTTTGTGGCTATATGGGGTACATAAACTGGCAGGCGGCAGCAGTATTACCTGGGACGGTACGTTGTCGACCTCGGACTTTTTCGCGGACTTTTCCGACGGACGAGGATACAACTACGGCTTACGCGGAACCTATAATTTAAGCAATGGTTTATCGTTTGCCGCAGGTGTTTTTTCCACCAATCATGAAATGAGTGCTGTAGAAGGGAAGACCGCTGGCTCGTTGATTGCTGTGGGAGACGGCGATAACTATCAGTTTGCCAGTTCGGCTCCGAATGCCAGAGTAACCCACCCGTTGATTGTGCCGGGCGTTGACGCCTTTATCTGGCAGGCTGATGTGCAGTACATGACCGATACAGTTATGTTTCATGCCTTGTACGGGAGTGCAAAAGACGATTATAGCTGGGAAAATGGCCAGGGGGCGTTTCAAACCAGCTATGTAGAACAGGAATCTGAAATGAAGTTTTGGTCTGTAGAAGGGCGCTATATGATTAATTCAGAGTTTTATGTTGCGGCCCGTTATGCCGAATCAGATAACGAAAGTGTTGGTATTACCGACAATAACACCGCAAGCCGTTTGCAGTTGGGCGGCGGCTGGTGGATGAATGATTTCACGTTATTCAAAGCTGAATATGTTAAGCAAGAGGAAGAACAGTATTCCGGAGGCGGTACTGCAGCATTCGGTGCTGCTGGTGGAGCAGAGTGGGACGGTATTATCGTTGAGGTCTCAGTGACGTTTTAATCTGTTCATTGCTTTGTGAGTATATAAAAAGCCGCAGCATCAACCTGCGGTTTTTTTAATTTTAAATTTAATTGTTTATAAATATAACGTGATTATTTCTGGCGTTTTTAACTGATAATCTAATACTATTTTGAGGGGGGGGAGCCTGAGTCTTCTGAAAAAAATAATCAGCTTCTTCCACTGATGAATAAATATCTATTGAATTGATTATTAAAAAGGCGTTTTCGTCAAATGAATTGTCAGGTTTTTGCTCAGTAAAAAAAGTTAGTGAATCTTCGATGGCTAATTTACATAACACTAACTCAGATCTCTTCCTGTCAAAGTTAGCTGGAATTTTTGTGCTGAATATTTCAATTGTCTGCTGGTTAACTGAATTGGTGTATGGGCAGTTAATTTCAAAAATAGGTATGTGAATTCGGCTTAGTTTATTTTTTAATCTTGTCATGATTAACTTTCACGTAAAATAGGCTATGGGTACCGCTGAAAACTTTTTATAAATGCTGCGGCTAACGCTGTTTGTAACAGTAAAAATATAATATGAACTATGTGTTGTTTTCATTTTCCTTTTAGCTTCGTGATACAGAGGGCTGCAGCCCTAACAAAACTGCTAGTAATTGCCGTTTCGGCAAAAAGCGCACTGTATACCGCCACAATGCGCTTTGTTAATGGATCAATAAGGCTTAGTTTTGCACATAGGCGACGTGGGTGCGGGTATATTCATAGAGCCCGTGTTTGCCGTCGGCACCGCCAATCCCGGACTTACGGGTACCGGCATGAAACCCTTGCATGGCTTCAAAGTTCTCACGATTAATGTAGGTTTCGCCATAGTCAAGTAAGTCAATTGCACGCATGGCCTGCCTGAGATTTCGGGTGTAAACCGAGGATGTCAGGCCGTATTCAGAGGCGTTGGCTAATTCAACGGCTTCCTCCAGGCTGGCAACTACTTGCACGGGCAAAACCGGTCCAAAAATCTCTTTTTGCATTATCTCCATGTCTGAGTGGCACCCTGCAAGAACAGTAGGTTCGTAATGAAATCCCGAGCCTATATCTGCAACTTTACCGCCGGTGATGACTTGTGCACCCTCGCTTTTCGCCTTACTCACCATGGATATGACTTTATCCAGACTGGCCTGGTTAATGAGTGGTCCCATTTCCAGATCGGACTGTTTCATTGGGTCACCATAGCGCGTCGCTGCCATCGCACTACTCAACTTTTCTATAAATTTATCGGCTACCGCGGTGTGCACGTAAATTCGTTCTGCGCAGTTACACACCTGGCCTGTATTGATAACCCGGGATACCTTAATTGCATTGACTGCCAGGTCGATGTCGGCATCTTCAAGCACTATTGCCGGCGCCTTTCCTCCCAGTTCAAGGTTGAGTTTGGTAACATTTGGCGCGGCGGCTGCCATAATGGCTGAGCCAGTAGCTACGCTGCCGGTAAAGCTGATCATATCGATTTGGCTGTTTGACGTTAACGCTTGGCCTACTCCATATCCAGTGCCACAAACCACGTTAAAAACACCCGCGGGTAAATCAACTTCGTCGAGCAGTCGGGTAAATTCAAAGCAATTGTTTGGCGTTTCTTCACTAGGCTTTATAACGATGGTGTTGCCGGTGATCAGTGCTGGCGCCATTTTTCGTGCAATCAGAAAAAACGGAAAGTTCCAGGGCAGGATCCCGGCGACTACACCCAATGGTTTTCTGAACATAAAAATGTTTTCACCGGGCCTGTCGCTGGTGATGATTTCGCCTTCAATTCGACGTGCCCAGCCAGCCATATAATCTAAGTAATCGGCTGTGAAATTTACTTCAACGGTTGCCAGACTGAGGACCTTACCTTGTTCTTTGGTAATTACTGCTGCCAGGTGTTCCGCGTTTTGTCGCAACTTATCGGCAATTTTGTGCAAATATTGTGCTCGTTCAATCGCGGGTTTCGCTGCCCAGGCTTTTTGTGCTTTCTTCGCTGCTGTTATGGCCGCTTCTACCTCCGATGTATCCGCATTGGGTACCCGGGAGAGTAGCTCGCCGTTCGCGGGATTAGTGACCTCGATATAAGATGCTGAATGAGGTTGAAACTCACCATTAATATAATTTTGATATACAGGTATCTCAGACATACGCGATTCTCTTAATTTAATCATGAACATATCGTGTGACACGCACTGCGGATCAAACTGTGCAGTGGTGTCGCTTCATGGTTACCTGAGCAATCGGCGCACCATTTTTTAGAGATATTGCTGATTGTCTTTATGTGTTTGAATATATGTCTTTTTTTCATATTTTCTGAATGTGGAGCATATTCAGGGCGCAGCAGAATCGAGCTGATTTGCATCAGCTGTAGCATCGCAATTGTCGCATTTTTTTTACAAATGAAGCCGCCTTACGCCAATGTGGCCTACCGTTAAGCGTGCATAGGTTTCTATATATTTGTCTTTAATATTATGATTTTTATTGAATTATCAGTGTTGTTGGCGGTGTGCCCGGGCTGCTAATAACAGTAACGTAAGACTGGTATGTGAATTGCTGATTATTGTTACTTTAATGTGAGTTAAGAAGGCTAAGCATGATAAATACAAAATCAACCCGTTGGATCATGGTCGTTGTAGTGATGTTCTCATCAATTGCAGAGAGTGCTGAGGAACGCATTGTCTGGCAGCAAGGGGTAGATTACATAGCAGTCAAAAAACTACCAGGGGCAAGGAGTGACAAGCTATCGCCGGCCATTCCTGAAGCAACCGTTAAACAGATGTTGGCAGGGTTGAAATATGAGGAAGAGGCGAACGTACCCGACTTACTTGGCTATGATCATGAGTCCGCCAGTGTATTTTCTGCCTCACTGGCCGAGCGTTTAGGACAAAAAGTGTATGCTCAATTGGTTCAGTTGTCAGCAGGCGAAGTCGTGACGTTTTCGGTCAGCGAAATCGCCCCCCAAATATTAGGACTGGGAGGTAAACCCGTGACGACTTCTGGAACGCTGTTTTATGCCAATGGCGCGTTGCAGCTAATTGTTGGCGAATTGCGGGTTAACTTCAAGAAGCGTTATATTCGGGCGGGTTATCCAATTCAAAATGGACGTTACCCAACACATGCTGAAATGGCGACCTTTCGTTTGGAAACGGGAAATCTTAACGAAATGTCAGGCGCAAAATGGAAATTGTTGCCGGGGGGCAAAGTCCAGCAACAGGTGCGACCTGATTGGATTAGTGTTGTTGTCACTGCAAGGTCGACAAATGATTCGACGGTATCCGGCGTGTTCGGAGTATGAGAATTATTAACGCTATAGACTAGACATAGTGATAGATGCATTCAAGTCTGGTGTCACGTTTACACAGTAGGTATTTTGAAGAAAACATGAAATGAATTGTCGTTAAGATAAGTAAGTGAACTCGTCTTTGGTACTGAAGTTTGGTACGAGGTATGTGGAAAGCCTTGCGATATATCGACACAAGTGCACTAACTTATCTGTTTGATGAGTGACGGCGAAAACGACAGAATGCAAACTAAAGCCGTCTATTTGTGCTAAATGTCTATTGTTACCTTTGTCTTGTTCGGGCAAGGCTTGCAAGGAAATACTGTTTTACCTGCGTTTTTGCCTTACGCGATCCGGTAGCTGACCGATGCTGCTCGAAGTTGCAGTAAGCTGTCCGTTTCCACTAAAAAACCACGTTCAGTGTTTTCATAGGAAAGAATATGTAATCTCCGATCCGCTTACAAAACAGTCATCTAGAACGATATACTAGTATGACCGCTTTTGATCAAACTGAGACTATCAGTACTTTTCTAAGATATGCTATTTCCAAGTTCATAATAATGTATTTTGGTGCTCAGAGCTTACGTTGTGAACCTTTGCGTATTCTGTCTCTGTGTGCCGGGGCTACATAAATTTCAACTGTCGTTTTTACACTGGCATGGCCAAGTTCTTCGGCTAACATAGTTTCATTCAATTCATCTAATGCTTGAGTAGCGCCGGTATGCCTCAACCAATGTGATGATGCACCGGCAATATCAAGCGCCTGTTGTTTCTTTCCACTCTTCATAAGAGTAGAAATAACCAAATCAAACGCTTCTTCAACAATATTATTGACACTGTCTTGCTTAAGCGGTTTACCAGTTTTCATTGATGGGAGGATTGGAGTGTCCTCATCAATTCTAGGAAGGGGGGCTAAGTCCATCGATTCACGGTATCTACCCAGTACATTTTCGATATATGAATCAGGCACCGTTACTACACGTTCTTTTTTTCCCTTGCCTACAACATGCAACACCCAGCCTTCATTACTAGGATCCGGTCGAAAATGATTGAACAAAGGGGTGTAATAGTCACGAGAAGATAATTCCGAAATTCTTAAGAACAATACTTTTAGGGATAACACTACAAACCTGTGAATTTCAAACTTCGGGTTTTCGTCAGCTGCAACCGTAAGGCATTGGATAAATGTTTCCCAGACTTCATCATCAAACGTATGTGGTGGCTGATATATTTTAACTTTGATCAGATATTTGCAGTTTTTCTTGGCGTCCGCCAAATAGTTACGCATAACCAGCTCAGCATCGATTAACCATTTAAAAAAAACATTTAATGATGCATATGAATTGCGAAGTGACGTTTGGCTGATTTTATAGGCATGTTTAGTACTGGAAGCCTTTCCAGGTGCTATCAACGATTCGATTTTCCGATTTGCCTTAGGCGTGCGATGCACGAAAGGGCGCCATTCTGGATTGACAACACGAATATCTGAATTAGGTCTGTATTTAAAGCGGCTCGATATTGTTGTATCAGCAATGAGTGTTTTGGGTGGTGACCAGATCCAATCGATATACAACTTTATATCTTCAAGTTTAGTATCTAGAACAGATTTTTCGCGTTCGCGCCAGCAAAACAAGGTAAATCTCTCAGCCTCATTTCTGAACCTTGATTGAGTGCCTTTTGCATTGCTTAAGCCTGTCACCAAAAAATTAAGCAATTGCTTCAAATCGTTTTTTGCAGGAATGCCTTGTTGCTCAAATGAATCAAGATACTCAGACAAAGTAGGGTACACCGATTTAAATTCATGAGTGTCAAGAATATCTCGCTGTGACGCTTGAAGGTCGATGGTGTCAGTAATGGGATGATATTTCATTTGAGCAGCATAAC
>NZ_JBHNYX010000062.1:0-20787 GCF_054960505.1 Alteromonas sp. G4i13
GTTGATGCGTTTCGCTACGCGGGCTTTTTAAACGCTAGCGTTTCCCACAGTGGTACCGTAGACAAACTATGTTTATAGCTGCCAGATGTCTCTTTGGTGCTGTAAGACAAGTAAATCAGCGTTTTTGAGTCGGCATCGTAAATTCTTCGAAGCTTCATGTTTTTGAAAAACACGCTCTTAGATTTTTTAAAAATTACTTCACCTGAATCTGACTTATCAATGGCGTTTAACATCTCAGCCGTAATAGGGCCGGTTTGTCTGCACGCGATTGAACTGTCTGATGGATCCGACAAATCAAGGTTCGCTTCAATACTTGAAATATGGCAGGTTACACCTGTCACTATGGGGTCTTGAAGCGCATCAATTTTAATGTCTTTTGTGGTAAAAAGACCAAGAGACACATCGCCCACTTCGCTGTCGCTACAGCCTGCCAACGTAAACACCGACGCGACGAGTAACCCCAGCACAGTGCTTTTCACAAAAGAGCCGCTCTTAAAAGTGCCTTTCATAGAAGTACGAGCCTCGTATGAACTTAACCAACGTCCATTTGTTTTCATATCATTCCCACCTCTACTCTATTGATGATCTTTATTTGTTTACTCGAAATACCGAGCCTGTGATCATTTTAGCCTAACAGGTTTAACTGTGTCTTATCCATAAGGTCGTGCTGCTTAATAAGTTGCTTTGCCTTTTCAATGTCCGGCGCAAAATAACGGTCTTTGTCGTAAAACGGCACTTGGTCTCTTAGTAGCTGCATCAACACTTGGAGCTTTTCGCTGGTTTTAAACGGCTTCCTGAAATCTAACCCTTGGCAGGCCGCTAACCACTCAATGGCCAATATACCTGCCACGTTATCGAAAATATCTCGTAAACGCCTCGCGGCGAAGGTAGCCATAGACACGTGGTCTTCTTGGTTCGCAGACGTAGGCAACGAATCGATAGATGCGGGGTGCGCCAGGGTTTTGTTTTCACTAGCAAGCGCCGCACAGGTAACCTGCGCAATCATAAAGCCCGAGTTTACCCCACCATTTTCAACCAGGAACGGTGGCAAACCACTTAAATGCGTATCAATCATTAGCGACATTCTGCGCTCCGACAGTGCGCCAATTTCAGATAGTGCAATAGCCAGCATATCTGCCGCCATTGCCACAGTTTCCGCATGAAAGTTTCCGCCAGATAGAATATCGCCAGTTGGCGTATCAGCGTCATCATTATTTTCAACAAAAACCAACGGGTTGTCGCTTACCCCATTAGCTTCAACCACCAAAATCTCTTGAGCATAGCGCATTTGCTGTAAACACGCTCCCATCACCTGTGGCTGGCAACGCAGAGAGTACGGGTCTTGTACTTTTTCACACCGTTGATGTGAATGACCAATCTCTGAGGTGTCTAGCAATGTTCTAAACGCAGTCGCCACATCGCTCTGGCTTTTGTGGCCACGCACTTCGTGGATCCGCGCGTCGAACGGCACGCGGGAACCTAACGCGGCCTCAACAGTAAGCGCACCAATACCAATAGCACTATGAAGCGCATTTTCAGTATAAAACAACCCCTGAAGTGCAAACGCTGTCGAGGCTTGCGTGCCGTTTAACAGTGCTAAGCCTTCTTTGGGTGCCAGCGCAATTGGCTGCATACCCGCAATTTCAAGGGCTTGGGCTGCACTAATTCTCTCTCCTTTATAAAACGCTTCCCCTTCCCCTAACAGCACCACACTCATGTGTGCTAAAGGCGCTAAGTCGCCGCTGGCGCCTACCGAGCCTTTTTCAGGAATGGCGGGATAAACCTGTGCATTAAACAAGGTAATGAGCGCTTCTATTACGCTGAGGCGAATACCAGAGTAGCCACGGGCCAAGGAGTTAATTTTTAACAGCATGAGCAGGCGCACAGTATCTTCTTGCATAAAGTCGCCCGTACCGGCCGCGTGCGATAACACAATACTGCGCTGTAATAGCTCTAACTCATCAACATTAATACGGGTATTAGCCAACAAGCCAAAGCCAGTATTGATACCATAGACAGTCCGGTTCTCTTTAATAACGTTAAGCACCACACGCTCAGCGGCATTTATAGCGGGTATAGCACTTTCATCTAACGATAAATGAACGTGGCTTCTATGCACTTCACGCAATTGATCTAACGTCAATGTACCTGGCACAAGATTAAGCTGCTTAACACCACCGTTTTCAGTAAAAAAAGACGAATGCGACATGACTATTTCTCCCCACCAGAGCTTTTGTTCGAGCTTGAATGAGTGCCTGTTCTATCGGGGATTTGGTTATTAGCCACGCTATTGACCATGGGAAGATCCAAGCTGTGCTTGGCAGCACAGTCTTTTGCAATGTCGTAGCCTGCATCTGCATGACGCATTACGCCCGTGGCAGGGTCGTTATGAAGAACCCGAGCAATACGCTCAGCCGCTTCGTCCGAACCGTCACAAACAATCACTACACCCGAGTGTTGGCTAAAACCCATTCCTACACCGCCACCATGATGAAGGCTTACCCAGGTTGCACCACCCGCTGTATTTAATAGGGCGTTCAGCAGCGGCCAGTCCGAAACGGCATCTGAACCATCGAGCATGGCCTCTGTTTCTCTATTGGGTGAAGCTACCGAACCAGAGTCGAGATGATCCCGTCCAATCACAACTGGCGCGCTTAACTCGCCACTGCGAACCATTTCATTAAAGGCAAGCCCCAGCTTTTGTCTTTCACCCAGTCCCACCCAGCAAATACGCGCGGGCAGGCCTTGGAATTGAATGCGTTCTTTGGCCATATCTAGCCAGTTATGTAGATGGGGGTTGTCGGGTATAAGCTCTTTAACTTTAGCGTCCGTTTTATAGATATCTTCCGGATCGCCTGACAGCGCAGCCCATCTGAAAGGCCCTATGCCCTGACAAAAAAGCGGTCGAATATAAGCAGGAACGAAACCTGGGAAATCGAACGCATGCTCAATACCCTCTTCTAGCGCCATTTGTCTAATGTTGTTGCCATAATCAAGAGTAGCAGCGCCAGCTTGTTGGAAACCAAGCATTGCTTTAACTTGCAGCGCCATCGACTGTTTAGCACTTTTCACAACACCCGCTTCGTCTTTTTTACGCTGCGCCTCAGCCTGATCTAGCGTCCACCCCACTGGTAGATAGCCATTCAACGGATCGTGAGCACTGGTTTGATCGGTTACAACGTCAGGGATAATCCCTTTTGCTAGCATATCGGGAAATACTTCAGCAGCGTTGCCTAATAGGCCAATTGATACAGGCTTCCCAGCTTTTTTGGCTTCTTCTAGGAGTTGCATGGCTTCTTCTAACGAATGCGCTTTTTTGTCCAAATAGCCCGTGCGAATTCTGAAATCTATGCGAGTTTCATCCACCTCCACAGCTACCATTGAAAAGCCAGCCATGGTTGCAGCTAAAGGCTGTGCCCCGCCCATACCGCCCAAGCCACCAGTCAAAATCCAGCGTCCTTCAGCGCTTCCTTCAAAATGCGTTTTGGCCACGCTCACAAACGTTTCATAAGTCCCTTGGACAATGCCTTGCGAGCCTATGTATATCCATGACCCTGCGGTCATTTGCCCGTACATCATCAAACCTTCTTTATCCAGAGCGTTAAAGTGCTCCCAGTTTGCCCAATGCGGTACAAGGTTAGAGTTAGCAATTAACACACGAGGTGCATTTTCGTGAGTGGGAAATACCCCAACAGGTTTGCCTGATTGAACCAGCAACGTCTCATCAGTATTTAAACGCTTGAGTACTTCGACAATTTTGTCGTAAGACGCCCAGTCACGGGCCGCACGCCCAATACCGCCGTAAACCACCAGATTTTGCGGATGCTCCGCAACGTCTGGATCCAGGTTATTCATTAACATGCGAAGCGGCGCTTCCGTTTGCCAGCTCTTCGCATTTAGCGTACTGCCTCTTGGGGCACGTATTTTTCTTGTAGGGTCGAGGCGTTTCATAAACTTCTCCTAGGCATATTCTTACGTTTGCCGATTTGTTTTTTATTAGGAAGTGTCATCTTTTTAGAAAGTAGTGAGTTGCTAGCGCCTTTGGCGCGATGACACTTAGAACTCCAAGTGTCCTCCCAAGCGGTATCGACTGCCTGGGTGATACAGCACCGCGTGGCTAACCACTGCGCTTGAACTCGCTTTTGGACTATTATTTAAGGATGTATCTGACGTAGCCTTCAAACCGTTCTTTAACTCGGCATTCGCCGTTGAGGGCTCGCCAATATTGCTCTCATCACTCGTTATTGCGCTGGGCACTCGAGAGAAGGTTCGTCGAGTAATCTTCAGGCACGGCTCTTTAGGCTTAATCAATAGTGCTTGTGCAATATCTTTTTCAACAATCACAGCTTCTACGCTATGGTCGGCTTGTGAAAGGGGCGCGACCTGATTCAAATAAAAGTTTGCAGTTTGAGCTTTAAAATCTTTATCTAAATAGTCGTTAATCCACGCTGGGTTAACCCACCTATCTTCATACTGCACGGGTAGATTGTTCTCGCAGTGTACGATAATGCTATGAAATACTGGCTCTCCCACATCGATTCCCAGTCGTTGAGCAATAGCATCACTGGCTGGCGAGGTTTCCAACACTAATATCTCGTTAGTGTATCTATGCCCCCGCTGCTCTATTTCATCGCGAATGCTTTTGATCTCAAGCATTGAGCTCATAGGGCGACTATCTGACACAAACGTGCCTATCCCCTGGCTGCGCATTAAAATGCCCTCGTCCACCATTTCACTTAACGCTCTTCTAGCAGTCATTCGGCTTACACGGTGCTGCTGGGCAAGTTGGTTTTCTGAAGGCACTTGGCTACCCGGCTTCATCTCACCACTTTCGATGGCATCCAAAATTGCTGTCTTAATTACTCTGTACCGAGGTTGCATATCGTGGCCATTCACAACTAAATTGTTAATAATATGCTAACAGCATACTTGTATATACAAGTATGCACAAGTACACTGAACTCAAAATTTACACTGCGTTTCAGTAAAGATTCTGGACAAAGCCAGACAAAGAACTAGACGACTAGTTAGACGAAAAAACCAGACAAGAGGTGGCTTAGAGTGGAGCACGTTATGGGTTATCAGTACGACACGCTTATTTACAATGTTCGCATTGCGTCTATGCAAGACAACGAGTTGCCTTATGGCGAATTACCGCCACACGCCATTGCCATAAAAGACGGCAAAATTGCTGCGTTACTTCCTTGCGATGACTCACTGGGCGACGTGTTTGAGCAGGCCAAAAGCGTAATAGATGCCACCACTCTAATTCTCCAAAATGAAGGTTCAACGCCCAAACGCCCGTGGCTATTGCCTGGCTTCATCGATTGTCATACGCATCTAGTGTATGGCGGCAATCGCGCCGAAGAATTCGAAATGCGATTGCAAGGCGCAAGTTATGTAGACATTGCGCAGCGCGGCGGTGGTATTAAAGGGACGGTTGAAAAAACTCGACGCTCTGACGAAAACACCCTGCTTCACACTGCGATAAAACGCGCAAAGCGACTGTGCGAAGAAGGTGTTACCACCATTGAAGTTAAATCAGGTTACGGGCTGGATTTAGACACTGAAGTGCGCATGTTACGCGTGGCTAAATCCCTTGAGCAGCATCTTCCTGTGAGTATTAAAACTACCTATTTAGGCGCTCACGCCCTGCCCAATGAATTTGCTGACGACTCAGAAGGATATATCGATTTCATTTGCAACGAGGCACTTCCTCACATTGCTTCGCAAAACTTGGCTGACGCCGTTGATGTATTTTGTGAAACTATCGGTTTTTCAACTTCACAAACAGAACGGGTGTTTAGCTGCGCACAGCAGCACGGTTTACCCATTAAAGCTCATGTAGAACAGCTTAGCGACAGCAAAGGCGCAGTGCTAGCAGCTAAGTACGGCGCACTTTCGGTAGACCACATCGAATATTTAGCTGACAGCGATATTCCCTTACTTGCCCAAAGTGGCACCGTTGCCGTGCTTTTACCAGGCGCTTTTTATTACCTAAGTGAAGTTCAAAAGCCGCCGGTAGACGCCCTAAGGGCGCACAATGTGCCCATGGCCTTAGCCACTGACTTTAATCCAGGTAGTTCGCCGTTAGCCTCAATCCTTACAGCGATAAATATGGGGTGTGTGCTGTTTCAACTTACGCCAGAAGAAGCGCTACGAGGCGCCACTGCAAACGCGGCTAGCGCACTTGGGCTGCACGACCGAGGTGTTATTGAATCAGGTAAGCTTGCTGACTTAACACTGTGGGATATCGAAACGCCGGCAGAGCTCGCTTATTGTATTAATGGCCACCGCCCCGTTGCGGTGTTTAAGGAAGGTAAACATGTTTAAGTGGCAAGGCAGAATAGACAGTGAAGACGGCATTGAGGGCCTACGTTGGCATCAAAAAGTTAACGAACTTGAAGTCGGCGAAGATAATTCATTAGCCAACGCCGTTACCCTTGTTGGTTTTGAAAGTGATTTAGGTGTGGCATTTAACAAAGGCCGTGTAGGTGCAGCTGCTGGTCCAAACGCTATTCGCCAGGCGCTTGCAAATTTACCCTGGCACTGGCCAAGCGCAGCTTTGGCTGATTTAGGGAATGTTACCGCTAAAGAGAACTTAGCCCAGTCACAAACCCAATATGCTGACGCCATTTGCTATGCGCTCAAGAAAAATGATGGTTTGGTCATCGGTCTGGGAGGGGGACATGAAATTGCATGGGGTAGCTATCAAGGGGTTTTCAATGCTAAGCCCGAAAGCGCACGCATTGGTATTATTAATTTCGACGCCCATTTTGATTTAAGAAAGCCTTCACCAAACACCAGTTCAGGTACGCCGTTCAGGCAAGTGTATGATCACTGCCAGTTACACGACACACCGTTTCATTATGCTTGTTTGGGCGTATCGAAAGCGGCTAATACACCAGCGCTGTTTAACTTTGCCAATACGTCCAACACGCGCTATTTAACTGATGTGGCGTTAAATGATGAATCACTGTGTATGCAGCGAATAGATGAGCTACTATCTCCGATGCTAAAAGACATCGATGAGCTTTACGTCACTGTATGTTTAGATGCATTTCCAGCAGCACAAGCACCTGGCGTTAGCGCGCCCAGTGCGTTGGGGATTTCCCCCACACTTGTTATCAACACGCTACACTTTTTAGCACAGCACCAAAGTACTTACGGATATCAATGGAGACTGTGTGACATTGCGGAAATGAACCCCAATTATGATATTGATAGCCGCACAGCAAAGCTGGCTGCACGGCTAATTTTTGAAGCAGTAGATGCAATAAGCTCGCACATTTAACGAGTTAACGCTTTAACGTTTGACGCTTTTATGTTTACTGGCCGCCTGCCCTTTCACACGCAGCGGCGGTAAACAAGACATCGGTGGAGCTATTTAATGCTGTTTCAGCAGAGTCTTGCAGTACGCCAACAATAAAGCCCACCGCAACCACCTGCATAGCCACTTCATTGGGTATATTAAACAGGCTACAGGCAAGCGGAATAAGCAGTAGCGAACCACCTGCAACACCTGAACTTCCACATGCTGATACCGCAGCGATAACGCTTAACAATACAGCAGTAGGGAAATCTACAGCAATTCCCAAGGTATTAACCGCAGCTAGCGTCAACACGGTTATTGTGATTGCAGCCCCAGCCATATTAATCGTGGCGCCTAACGGAATAGATACCGAATAGGTGTCTTCATCAAGCTTTAAGCGTTTACAAAGCGCCATGTTTACCGGAATGTTCGCCGCCGAACTACGGGTAAAAAACGCCGTAATACCGCTTTCTTTCAGGCATTTGAACACCAAAGGATAGGGATTCTTTTTGGTTGCCAGAAATACTAACAAGGGGTTGGTCACAAGTGCGATAAATAGCATCGCGCCAATCAGTACCGTTAATAAATGAGAGTATCCAAGCAATGCTTCAAAGCCCGTTGTAGCAATGGTATTAGCTACCAAGCCGAAAATACCGAAGGGCGCGAGTTTAATAACAAAACCCACCACGGTTGTTACGCTATCTGCCATATTTTGAAGTAGCGCTTTCGTTGCCTCGCTAGCATGACGTAGACCTAAACCTAGGCCTACAGCCCACGTGAGAATACCAATGTAATTTCCATTTACTAATGCATTTACCGGATTATCTACCATGTTATAAAGCAAAGTAGTAAGGACTTCCGACACACCTTTCGGCGCAGCTTGGCTAACATCTGAAGTCACTAAGCTTAAGCTTGTAGGAAAAGCAAAGCTTGCCAACACGGCGGTGAGCGCGGCCAGTAGTGTGCCCATCAAATAAAGCACAAGCACGGGTTTGATAAAGGTTTGCTCGTTTTGCTTATGGTTGGCGATGGACGCCATGACCAAAACAAAAACCAATAAAGGAGCAATTGCTTTTAGGGCTTTTACAAATAAGTTACCCAATAGCCCTGCTGATTGAGCAGCTGAAGGTGAAAAACTCGCTATCGCAATACCGCATACGATACCAATGATAATTTGCAGTACCAAACTGCCATTCATGTAGCGCTGAAACAGGCTGGGGCGTGACGTTGAATCCATAAATGTTGGTCCATTATTATTTTGACGACGCACCATAAAGGATAACGTTACACAAATGAACCTGTTTGGTCTTAGTTACTCGCAAATAACCGTATGCTTGCCGTTTATAAGGGTTTACATGCCTTCAAGTATCTTTTGCGTATAAGACGTCCACTGGTAAAGAGGAAGTTCTCCATCAATATAATAGTCTGGCTGAATGCCTACCCCATCAATGGCCATATGCGGAATGCGTAAACTTTTAGTCAGGCTGTAATACAAAGTAAAAGTACCGCTCGGCGAATCAGTTTGATACATGTTAGAAATATCGAGTACACCTGCGGTAGTTTGCCCAAACAGCTTTACTTTTTTGCTTTGTTTAGCCGCCAGTAAGAACTGCTCAGCGGTGCTGCCATTACTTGAATCAACAAGTACGCCAATACTCTTCGGCAAGGGTTCAATTTTGTCGAATGTCTCCACCGTTACGTCTTCATCAATATTGATGTAGCTGCCGATGTGTTGATTAAGAATGTCGTACCCGTATTTTGCCCATTGCTTTTCTTCTTCACTAAAATGAGGGTTTTGCAAAAAGCCAAGCATTCTAGAATTGTTAAGCTCGGTAGATAAGTATTCCATGCCTACAGTGCGAATAGGGTTAGTGTATAAAATAGGGAGTAAAGACGCATAGCTTACGTCACTACCACCACCGTTTCCTCGGATGTCGATAATGAGGTTTTCAGTTTTTAAAATCGTGTCTAGGTGCTTAGCGATAACCGCGTCGATGTCTTTTTTGAAGGCATGATCGAAAGCCGGTATGCGAACTAACACAGTGTTCTCTGAAACTTTCTCGAATAGCGGAGCCTTTGTACTTAGTAGGCGAACATAGCGTGTTATTTCAGGCGACGATTCTTGTCGCGGTTCCTCTCGCGACATAACGATAAAGCTATTGCCCAACACCACTTCATTGTTACCCAAGAGTGTCATGGTATCGATTTGTCGGGCGGAGTGATCGCCCATAAAAAACGTCACTTTTGCAGTATTGTTGTCTTCAGGGTCATTAACGATGAACTTTACTTGTCCCGCCTTCCATGAAGGGTTGGTACTTTCAACGATATAAGCTTTATGGACATTGCCCTCTTTTTTTAAGGCAACCGTATAGCTTGAGAATTGCCAAATCCCCTCAAGAGTTTCGTCACGCTGGCTTTTCAAATGTTGTTTAAATGCCGATAAGTCGAAATCATGCACTACCGATTCGCGTACCGCTTCCTCTGAGCCATTCGTATTTAGCGCAAGACCAATGTGCCCCTTGCGAAAAAATGTAAGCCAGTCGCTAAGCACTGTGTGGCATTGCGCTTCGCTTTTCGCGCTTTGTACTCGCGCCAAAATCGCACTATTGTGGGCCGAATAAAGGTCCTGCCCTTTTTTCTCGACGCTATATTGAAAACCGGCATCGTTGTTTTCAAACGTGCTTTTTAGCCATGCAAACTCACTTTCACACTGAAAGGTACTACCAAACGAACAGAAAGAGGCAAAAAGAGGGAATATCGCAAATCGTTTCACTAAATATGATGTCCATATCTACTTTTAATAACGATAAAGTATCATAAAACCATGATCTTGCGAGCATTTACCAAGCACATACTTGTAAGCAAACGTTTTAGCTACTAATCCCTAAAGCGGTGAGTTCACCCCACCGCATAAGGTTTTTCGAGTGCACTTAACCCCACACCGTTGCGTTTAATCACTTTAAGCTGAGTAGGAATACGCTCTTTCATGGCTTCAATATGGCTTATCACACCAATCATTTTTCCGCTGGCATTTAAGTTGTCTAGTGCATCAAGGGCTACATCCAAAGTTTCAGCATCAAGAGTGCCAAAGCCTTCATCTAAAAACAGCGAGTCGATACTGGTCTTGTGACTGACCAAGTCAGATAAAGCTAATGCCAGTGCAAGGCTCACCAAAAAGCTTTCTCCGCCAGACAGGGTTTTGGTGTCTCGCACTACGTCACCTTGCCAGGTGTCTAGTACACTTAAACCTAATCCTTCGTTTTCTTTTCGAATTAACTGATAGCGACCGTGTAATTTATCAAGCTGCTGATTAGCAAGCTGCACTAAGTTGTCCAAAGTAAGCCCTTGTGCAAAACGTCTGAATTTGTCGCCGCTGGCCGAACCAATTAACGAGTGCAGGTAAGTAATATCATCGTAATAGGCCTCAAACGCGGCCATCTCATCCACAAGCTGCTGCTGCCTTTCGCGGGCTTGATTGTTAGCGCTTAGCTGCTGTTCAATTTGCCCTAAAGAAGATAACAGCGTGTCACGCTGCTGAGCTTGCTGGGTAATTTTCGTATCGAGCCACTGTGCACCGTGCTCTTCTAACTCGCTCTGCCACTGCGCTGCATTAGCATGGGCTTTTAGAGATTGTTGGGTAGCTAGCGCGCTTTCTTGCTTTAAGTCCGCTTGTTGTTTTTGCTGAGCTAATCGCTTTTGCAGTTCAAGCAAGGTGTTGCGGGTATCTTCGTCTAAAAGCGCATTACTAAACGCTTGCTCGTCGGCAAATGGGCTGCTCGCCAACTGACGGCTAAAGTACTCTGTTGCCTCTGTAAGTGCTTGCTCTTTTTCCCGCATTTGCTCATTAAGCTGGGCAATTTCTGCTTCTAAACGAGACAAAATAGTGTCCGTTTGTTGCAGGCGAGATTTGCATTCACTCACGTTTCGCTCAGCCATTTCTTGGGCAGCGCTTGCCTTATTCCTTGTTTCAGCAATATTGCCTTCAGGGAATACGGTTGTGCGCGAGTCTCGCAGCGCCTTTAAACTATTATCTAGCTGCACAAGCTCTTCGCATACGCCCTTAAGCTGATCCTCAGCGCTTTCTATATCACGATTAACCACAAGCAAGTTGCTACTTACCTCTTGCAACTCATCTTTAAGTTTGGCGTGTAGCTGATGATTGTGTTTATAGGTTTTTAGCGCTTCGGCTTTTTCATTTAGCCACGAGGCAATTCCATCAATAGTCAAGTTGTGAATATCAGCACCGTGCGCCGTCATAGTCTCGCTGAGCGCTAAAATACCATCGTTAACCCTTTTTGTTTTACTCTCTAACTCTGTATTACGTTCGTTAAATTGCTTTTCCAAGGTTTCGCGCTGCTGCAGAGAAACTGCAAGTTCTGACTGCTTGCCTTGTAATGCCTGTTGCGCTTCATTTTTAGCCTGCAGTGCAGCATTTAGAGCTTGCTCGCACTCTTCTAAACGGGTTAATTGAGCACTAATATCATCAAGACGAGTTTTAAACTGCTGGGTAAATTGAGAGACGCTTTGCGATGTATTAATGTCGACCTTTTCAAAGCTCGGTATATCAGCGCTAAGTACGCTTGAAATCTGCTGCCACTTTTCTAGCAGCGTATCTCGTTGCCCGCTTGCCTGTTCTAGCTGCTTATTAACCTGAGCAAGCGTGAATTCAGTTTGTGTAACACTTTCTTTTGCCCGCGCCCCTTGCTGCTCAATATCATCTAACTGCTGGTTTAAGCTATCTCGCTTTTGGATAGTTTCAGGTACATCAATAACCACGGTAGACGTGGTGTGTTCGTTAGCCCCACAAACAGGGCATGGCTCGCCACTTTTTAACTGTGCGCGAAGGTGCGCCACTTCAACATCCAGGGCGATAAGCGCCTCTATGTCTTTTAAATTACTACGAGTTTGCTTGTAAGCATCAACCAAGGCTTGGCGGTCAGATTGCTGCTGTGCTAGTTGCTTCGCGAAGTCTTCTCTCTGCGCACTCAGCGATACTCTGTCTTGCTCTAGTGCCAAATATTGCTGTTGAATATGCCCTATCTGTAATACGTTATCCCAATGATGAAGCTTGGTATCACGCTCTTGCTGAAGACTTGCTTTACTGGTTGCATTAGCACTATTAGTATCACTTGGTTTGTCAGATAGCGCGGCCTGAAGTGCCTTTTCGCACTTGGCTACTTGCGCGTTTTTGTCATCGAAGGTCTGCGTTAACGCGCTTAACGACTCATTTGTTTTTGCGATAGCGTCATCTAGGGATGAAAGCGCCTGACGATGATTATTTACGCTTTGTGTCAGTGTTTCTAACTGCTTTTTATCATGTTCAATATGGCGCGCCGTTTCACTCCAGCCACTTATAAATTCCGCTATACCGCTAAGTGATTGATGTTCACGTAAGTAGGTTTCCAGTTCACCAAGCTTGGTCTTGTTATCTGCCGAAGCGTTTTCGATTTCTGTGCGCTTTAGCGTTAACGCGTTTATTGACTGCCTTAAACGTGCCGCGTTTTCGTTTGCTTTTTGCTGTTCAGTAGTGAGCTGCGCTATTTGGTTATCTAGCGGAACTACCTGCTCATTTATGCGCTTTTCAAGCTCACTGCTTTGTTGCTTTGTAAGAACTAACGCTTGTTCGGCATGGGTGACTTCTGAACTACGTTGTGCCTTTTGCGTCTTTAAATCGGGAAGCTGAGCCGCCTTCTCATCGAGCCTTTCTTTATAACGGGTTACGTCTTGCTGAAGCCCATTTCTTTGCAAGAATGGCAGGCGAAGCTTTTCAGCTGGCTCACTTTGGGTTAAAAGATCAAGTTCTTGTCTCGCCTCATTGATGGCGTTATCCGCGGTCTGCTGCGCTGCGCTGGCTTCTTTAATGGAGAGCTCATTGGCGTTAAACGCTTGTTGCCACTGCTGTTGCTTTTGCAGTTCAGCAAGTGTTTGGTTAAACGCTGAAACTTGGCTCTTGGTTTGTGCTTGCCCTTCTTCAAGCTGGGCGATTTGCTCGTCGCTAAGCAAGGTTACGCCTTCCAGCTTTATCGCGAATTCTTTTTTCTTTTGTTTAGCGTCACTAAATTGCTGATGTACTGCCTGTGATATCTGCCCGTAAATTTCAGTGCCAGTTAACTCTTCAAGCAGCTCGGCTCGGTCGGCCTCGTTAGCATTTAAAAACGCAGCAAAATCCCCTTGCGACAACATCATAGACTTGGTGAAACGGGCAAAATTAAGGCCAGTCAGCTTTTCAATCTCTTCGCTTTTCGGCCTAACTTGGGTAGCCAATACCTTACCGCTTTCAACTTCGGCCAGCTCAACATCAGCACTTTGCAGGTTACCGTCAACTTTCCCTCTGGCCCGACGCATACTCCAAAACGCACGGTATGCTTTCCCCTTAATATCAAACTCAACCTCCGCCAAACACTCCGCCGTGCCGCGGGTCATGATGTCGTTGTTAGACGTTGAAATTGGCCCCAAGCGAGGGGTTTGGTGATAAAGCGCTAAACAAATAGCATCAAGTAGGGTGGTTTTACCTGCCCCTGTTGGGCCAGTTATGGCAAATAGGCCATTGTCGATAAACGGCGACTGAGTGAAATCTATCTTCCACTCCCCTTTTAGGGCGTTTAGATTTTTAAGGCGTAAGGTCAGTATTCTCATTGTATTACACGCCTTTATTTTCTGTTGTGTTTGCCAATGAGGTCTCTACTGGTGCTTCAGCATCTTCATCATTGGTGTGCACTTGCTCTACTGCTTCATTGAACAGCTGCCTTATCCGGTTTATGCGTGAAGCGCTTTTTTCTGAACCGGCTTGTTCCATTGCTCGGGTGCTTTGGTCGTCATCTAGCAGGGTTGCTTGTGCCGACTCAGTTGGTGCCGACTCACTTGTTGGATTATCTTCTATGCTCTCCAGTGCCAAACGCGCTTCAAATACATCGTTTACCGATAGTTCGCTAAGCTGGACGTTTTGCTTTTCTGTTAGGCTATTTACTGTGCGCTTACGCTTGCGTTTCAACTGTAAAATTTCAGCGTTTTTCCCTTCTAACAAGCCCTGAATACGCTGCTGTAGATCAGTCAGATAGTCTTCTGTTTCAACTTCAATGCATAACCACACTGGGTCTTTAGAGCTAATGGCGTTATCCGTTGCGCTAAGGGTTTTATTTATTTCGCTAGCGGCTTTATCCATTTCGCTATCGGCTTTCTGATTAGCCACAGGGGCCGAGTTCGTATTGCTGTCATCATCTGTTTGAGAAGCTAACGTGATGGCTTTGCTTTTATTAATGCCCGCCTCAATCGCTTTTAAGTCGCCTTTTATGACTTCCATGGCCTGGAAGCGCGGTACCGGAAGCGTTGAGATAGTTGGCGTTGTGCTTTCAGATTCAAACGCTACCAACAACACTTGCTTTTGTGTGTTTAGTTCGTCAAAGCTGAGCGGTATAGGCGAGCCTGAATAGCGAATGTGTTCTGTCTTTGCGACTTTCTGTGGCCTGTGAATATGCCCAAGTGCAATATAATCAGCGGGCGGAAACCCCTTAGCGTCAAAGCCTTCAAGGGTGCCAATGTAGATATCGCGTACACTTTCTGACTGACTCACGCCCAAAGCGGCTAAGTGCCCGGTAGCAATAATGGGAATGGCAGCGCTGTTTTCACTGCCCTTCTCTCCCTGTTTTTCTTCAATTGAAGCACGCAGTGACAGGGCTTCATTATAAAGCGCCCCGTAATGCTGCTTTATTGCATCGCCCAGCGCTTGACGCTTGTCAGTGCCGCTTTGCCCTGCCTCACTAACAAGCACATCACGCGGGCGAATAAAGGGTACGGCACACAGTACGGCACTGGGCTGCCCCTTGCGATCGTTAAGCGTAATGACTTGTTCACTCAATTCGCCGTATGTACTGGCAATTACGTGGCTATTTAAGTATTTAAGTAGCGCCTTACTTTCGTTCAATACCGATACTGAATCGTGATTTCCCCCCAGCACCACCAATGTACACTGCATGCCCTGTAGCTCACCAATAAACGCATGGTAAAGCTCTCTGGCGTAACTAGGCGGCGTGCCCGTGTCAAACACATCACCCGCGACAATAATCGCATCTATTTGATGCACTTCTACTTGTTGAAGAAGCCATTTAAGGAAAGCGGCGTGTTCGTTTTTGCGACTTTTCGTAAAAAAACTCTGACCTAAGTGCCAGTCAGATGTATGCAATATTTTCATGTAGAAGTGAACCAGGCTTGTTGCATTGGAGATAGAGAAACGCATTCGGCGCAATGGCGCTGCTGCTATGGAGTGTCGAGGTTGGTCAACGCACCGTACAGCAACTATAGAGATTTTGTGGTTTTATGACAATGGATTGATAGCGTAATTGTTCGTTTGAAATAGTTATTTCTGCGTACTGCTCATCGAGAAAACTGGTGTCATAAAGCATACACTGTGGAAAATGCTAGCTCGCTTTGAATAGAGGCCGAGGTAAGCGCAAATTAAACAGGCTGATAAATATTATCCCAGTAGTCATCAAGTATCTTCACAGCATCGTTAAGCGCCCGCGCCACAAAAATATCGCCGTATTGTTCGACTAGTTCCATGTCCATCAGCTTACTAATAGCGTCAGTAACGTCGAAATCGAGCGCACAATCAAGCTCTTCTGAAAAGTAACTTTCTATCACACTATCAAGAGTTGCTAATGTCATGCCGCCCGCGGCAATCTCTTTTTCTGAACGTGATGTGCCAAATGCGGCGGAGTTTTCAGAAAAGGCTTCACTACACTTCAGCAAAAATGTGTAGGCCAACAGTGCTTCCTTGCAGTCTTCTTCCTCTGCTGCACCAATTAACGTATGAAACACGCCTGCATTATTGTCTAAATTTTTAAAATAGAGATTGTCAGACAAGGCTTTCATAAACCTGATTTTTCTGTTTTTAAACTTTGTCCATTCATTAAAGATAAAGCTGCCGAATACACCCATGCCAATACCAAAAGTGATTAGACTTTGCTTAGTCAGCTCCACTTCGTCGTCTTTAAAGCCAAGCCAAAAGGCGAGGAAGGAAGCCATGAGAAGTAACGACGCGCCTAACTTAGTCACCAGCACTACGGTGCCACCTATTGCCGCCGATGCACTAATGATCAACTTATCTAGTGGACGCATTTTGACTTCAGTGTTTGGAAACAGCATCTCCAAGTCTGCTTTAGGTACGTTTTGAAAAAGCTTCTCTATGGTGGAGCCAGGTTTAAAGGTGACTGGCGTTTGCCCTTTCTCTTTGAAGTAGGCTTTATCTTTAAAAGTGATATAAACAGCCACTTTGTCGTAGTTGGTAAATGACACCTGCTTTTTTCGCAACCCGAAAAAAGTACGCAGCGTTTCAGTTTTTACCGACTCGCCCCGTCGATAAAACACCACATCCTCAAAGTCTTCGAAGCTAACCGCAAGGCGCACTTTAAACAGCGACTCTTCGTTTAATGCTGCTTCTAAATCTTCGTTTGTGACTTTTTCAAAATTGGCTGCGTTTAATAGATTGGCAAACGCACTCGAAAACGCCTTTTGGCTTTGCTTCCTAGTAGCTTCACTTGAAGATGTAAGATCGCGGGTGTCTTTGTTTGGGTCAAAATCGTTATAGCTATCTTTCAGACCCTCAATTTGCTCATGATATTGATAGTGTATGCGATTAACGAGCAATGTTGAGAACGTACGAAAAAGAGTCCTCTCTTGCACAATTACGTTTTCACACAATCGACTAACATCATGTTTGCGAAATGGGATAAAGCGTTCTAGTGGCATTGAGTGGTCTTATTAGTTCGAATGTTTCTTATTAGATGGAAATAGTTACCGTACTGTAACAATGAAAACAACCACTTATAGATAAATTAAGCCTAATTGATAATGCCTTAAACATAGGCTTCGCCTAATGTCTAAACGACATAAATGTTAAATATAGCTAACATAGACTACACCAATTCTTAATTATACTTGTAATTTTCGGAGACGTTATGTTCGTATCAAGTTCTCGATACAACACTGACATATCGGCGCTTAGGGATGAGAGCAAAGGCTTGCTTGGTACGCTGGATGCGTTTAAAAACACTATGGCTTATGCCATCTATAGTACTGATGGACAGTGCACATTTGCCTCTCCCCTATTACTTTCCATTTTGGATTACCCAAATTCAACCGCAACATCGTTTTCCCATGCGGCAATGCGCGTTGAAGGTGTTGAACCTGAGTCACAGTACAAATCGTTTTGGCAACACTTGGTCAATGGCGGCAGCTTTAGCGACACGGTTGCAAGAAAATCGGCGTTAGGTGAAACGAAGTGGCTTAAGGCAAGTTACGTAGCGGTGAATAAGCATGGCGTTACAGAAATTCATGCCATTTACCACGATATCACTGAACATGAAAATGCCTATTTTTCCGGTAAAGCAGTGACTGACGCACTAAACAAGTCGATGGCGGTAATTGAGTTTCATCCTGATGGAACAATTATTACGGCAAATGAGAATTTTACTACCACAATGAAATACAGCTTGGCCGACATTCAAGGTAAACACCATCGCATGTTCTGTCGTGATAAGTTTTATCAAGAAAATCCTAATTTTTGGGATAACCTTGCCCGCGGTAATTTCTCTTCAGGCCAGTTTGAGCGCGTAGATGCGCACGGTAACGCATTGTGGTTGGAAGCAACGTACAACCCCGTGTTTGACGCTTCGGGCCGAGTAGTAAAAGTTATTAAATTTGCATCTAACATTACCGATGCAATTAACGAAAAGAATGCAATCGCACAGGCGGCGGAACTCGCAGTATCAACGGCAGAAGAGACGTCTCAAATTGCCCATGAAGGAGCCTCGTCACTTCAACGAAGCGTTGAGATTTTCAATACAGCCATGTTAGAAGTTGAGCAAACCAATCAACTTATGCACGAATTGAGTGAGCAATCGCTAAAAATTGAAACCATTGTGACAACGATTAGTGGCATTGCTGAGCAAACCAACCTTTTAGCACTAAATGCTGCTATTGAAGCTGCACGTGCAGGCGATCAAGGTAGAGGATTTGCTGTAGTAGCAGATGAAGTGAGGCAGCTAGCGCAACGTACCAGCGATTCGACTGTGGAAATTGAAAGTGTAGTGGCAGAGAACAGAAAGCTTGCTGACAAATCCACGAAGAAAATGGCAGGCGTTAAAGACAGTGTTGATCAAAATAGTCAACAGATTGCGCAAGTGCAAAGCATTATTGATGAAATTCAAAAAGGCGCATTGAATGTATCTGAAACTGTATCAGGTATTCTACGCTAGCAGTCATGTTAAATTAGTAAAAAGGGCTGTTGTATCATCAACAGCCCTTTTTTAATCCGCTTTTACACACAAACTATTTTTCGCGTACGCATGCGTACAAGCCTAGCACCGTTTAATTGTGGGGGTTATTTTGCGTGCACCACGCTAGCAATCTGCTGCTGTTGAATATTCAGGTACTTCTTGATGCTTTCCCCGTTCTTGCCATATTGATCAACAAACGCAGCGACAGATAGTCCGTTACATGTCATGTCCTGTGCTACGTACTTTTTATCTAGCGCAGATTCTTTAATTTGTTCATGTAGCTTCCACTTGTTCCCGGTAGCGGCAGCAACGCAAAGGCTAGAGGTCACCGAATCGTCGGTAGGCTTAAATTCTACAGAAGCTAGAGCACTTCCGGTGAACATAGAGGTAAGAGCAACAATAGCGATAGCAGTAATACGTGATTTCATAGCATGATTTCCTTATTGGGACGAAGTTACGTTGTTGTGGCGTTACGCCTTGGCCACACTCATATTCACTATTACAATCACTGCGCCAACTTTACAAAGCCATTTAAATTCAGACACTTAACCACAAACCTAGAAATAAGCATCCGCTAGAACGGTAAACGAAATACGACCTTTCAAGATAATTCGCCAAATAGTAGTATTTTTGACCACTGCGTTCTATCTGAGCCTATCGTCGTCTAAAATTTCGTTTTAATAAGCGATAAAACACACTGCTTACCTTATTTGGCTTAAATAAAAAATTGTCTTAGCTTACAATGCGCTGATGACTTATCCCGTTCCAGCTAAACAGGTTGAAACCCTGTACGAAATTAAGAAAAGCAAATTCATTGCTTGTGCCGGCTTTGCAAATTCTCGTGAAAGTGCAATGGCGCTTTTAGATAGTGTGAAACAACGGTATCCCGACGCCAGACACCATTGCTGGGCTTATGTTTTTGGCAACCCTACCTCGCCAAGTAGCGCGGCGATGGCTGATGACGGCGAGCCTAGCGGCACTGCCGGTAAACCCATATTAAATGTACTCCAGCACAAAGATATCGGCGACATTATGATTATTGTCACGCGGTATTTTGGCGGAATTAAATTAGGTGCGGGTGGATTGGTAAGGGCTTACTCGGCTGCAGCACAGCAAGCTATAGATGCTCTTGAGGTAAGACAAGAGATAAAGCTGGAGCCGCTTAGCGTAGACATCGATTTCAAACATGAGCAGTTTGTACGTCACTTGGTAGAGCAAGCTCAAGGTAAAATTGCGAACTGTAACTATGGAAGCAGTGTGGTAATAAATGTTGAGCTACCTTTAGATGCACTGGAAGACTTTAGAAAGCAGATGGCCCCCATTGCTTTTTCAGTGTCATTTGAAAACGAGTAAGTCCTAGAAAACAATAAGCAAGTGATAAAATTAGGGCTAGCTTTTGATGGTTTCTATATGTAAATAAAAAAGGCTCTGAAAACCACCAGAGCCTTACCTTTTAATCACACATAACTAGCGCCCGTTGACCTTATCCTTTAAAGGTGCCTCGAATGGGGTAGTTGTTATCTGGCTTACGTATAAACTCCAAGCCTGATACGAGTTGCTCTAAGTCTGGGCGCACAAACGGCGCATTTGCTATTTCAGCAATATGAATGTCGTTTTTTTCATTCACTACAAATAGCGCAGGTTCAGCAAAATTGTGGTCGGTTTCTTTATCTGAACGCGGCTTGGAGATGTATAGCCCAAGTTTTTCCATATCTTCTTGCGAGAGACCGTAAGCAATAGGGAACGTAATCGACAGGTCGTCTAGATGCTCATCGAGCTGTGCTTTGCTGTCACCACTTACAGCCACCAAATCAATATTGAGCTCGCGTAGACGACCTTTATAATCTTCTAATTTGTTCAGGAATTTAGTACATATTGGACAGTGTTTACCGCGATAAACAACCACCATTTTCCAATCACATCCCTCTTCTTTATTGGTAAGCGACACCGTTTCCCCTGTCGATAGGGTTGCTGAGACATCGGGAAATGTCGTTGCTGGATGCATTTTTTGCGTATACATAAAAACTCCTTAAAGTCGGTTTAATCCTTCAAAGTACAAGCGAGATCGCGATAAGCCGCTTTGTACAGATACACATCAAAGTAAAATTCTATACGTTGTACCCAACTTTCAGATCGTTTATTTGAACAATTGTTCAAATTATTATTGTTTTTCCTCTCGCGTTTTCTATACCAGTAACAGAC
>NZ_JBHNYX010000063.1:0-20098 GCF_054960505.1 Alteromonas sp. G4i13
TCTGATAGGGAGGAGGCTCAATGATTATCAAAAAGCCTTGGTCTTATAAAACAGACCAAGGCTTTCATCTAAACTACGATGTTAAGAAACCCGTTAGCTAGAATTAATAGCAACGAATTACGCGCCTTTTAACAAACTTGAAAAATCTTGATTCTTAACAATTTTTCCGATTAAGTTTTGAACCGCGGGCATTAGTGCTTGTGCAGTCTGATTACACGCAGTTTCCCCATAGAAACTACTTGTGAAAGAATAACTCTCTGAGACAGATATTTCATTACCGTTTGAAGACTTTATGGTCATTGCAATATCCCAGCTACCAGAAGCCGATGAAAAATCTATTGAATCTAAAGTTCCAGTTAACGTGATTGGGGCAGAAGAGTCATGTACACCAGCCATCGTAAGCTCATCAATCAGTGCTTTCCTAATAAAATTCTCGAAAGTTTGGCCATCCGGGGTTTTTATTGGTCCTACACCTCTGCACATTATGCTTGTCTTACTCTCTCCGACAGTATCAAACAGCCCTACATTGACGTTAGAACCAGCCACGTTTTTAAGCGAAGTGATGTTATCAACAGAAACTGCATATCGATTTACTGAGTAAGTAGAGCAACCTGTCACCCCGATAAGAAGCGCTGTGATTATTCCTATTTTTTTATCATTTTTATTTCCTGTTTCTTCTTGTTCTACTAACAATCACAAGCCTAAGGATTGTTAGCCATTCTAACGATACTTTTGGTAATTTCGCATGCGCACCGTCATGATTTAGTCTGCCACACACGATTATCGTTTTGTACGAAAATTTGTATCGCATTGTAATTTTGAGCGCGACGCTGACGAGAATCTACCTGATGAGAAGCATAATTTTTCCATAACATTTTGTGAGTTAACTTTAGATAAGCTCTGCCAAATACTGATAGTGTTTATCTATCACGAATAATCAGTTACATTTCATTGATTTAGCGATATTGTTAAAACATAATTGATACAGTATAACATTACCATTAATTAAAGGAGTTAGCGTCATGTTTACAGAAGAGATGGTACATACAGCCCTTCAGACTTGGTGCGACAATGTTGTTGCGGTGGGAAAAGTACACGCTGAAGGTGGCGATGCGAAGGCGTTCGCATCAAAGGTTTTATCTGAAAACTACGATTATGATAATGGCAAGGTGCTATTTAAGCCTACCTTAACGTTTGGTGCTCAAACATTTCGCCCAACAAAAGAAGGGGCGCTTTCATACTTCGTAGGTGGCAATAGCGACTACCCCAACGACAATGGGTTCAAGCTTAAGCCTTGGGTAAAGGTTTGGTATAGCAAGGAAGATTTCATATTGAACGGCGAGTTAGCCATTGTTCAATGCAACGTACATTTTATTGGTGCAGACGACAGCCATATTTTTGTGAACAAGAGCTTTGTCTTCAAGCAATGCGACGACGGTAAAATTAGAATTATCCTTCACCAATCTTCGTTACCTTATCAGCCATAAGCGTTAGGAATAGCTCTAATGGCACAGGCTTGACGCCTTTAAGTGTCAAAAAACACGAGGCACGGTAAAAGTCGTGCCTCGTTTTATTCTAAAGATGCTGTAACGCTGTAAATAAGTAACCGTCTAGTTTCAAAAGCTTGGCTCAGGATAAAGCCCAAGTTCAGTCGAGTCAGGCTAGGTACGGCTATTCAACGCAAGGCGCTTCTACTGCGTCTTAAGCGCGTCCTTCATCGCTTCCAAGTTAGATTCAAATGGCTTCCACTGCCCCATCCCCGTTTTGTAAATAGGCTGACGAACCTGCTCTGAACTTGGAGTTTTGATTATCCGCTTGGTTTTATGAAACGCTAAGCATGCCTCTTCAAACTCTAAACCGCAGAACGCCAGAATACGCTTGACCTGCCCTTCTAAATCGTCGAGCACATCTTCGTGCTGCACCGTTAATATGTCGCCGGGCATCAGCGTATGCCAATGTGACATCAACTTTTCATACGCATTGTAGTATCGGCCAATATCACTTAGCGAGTAGCTAAACTCCTGCCCTTCCCCAAATAGTTGTTTGTACCCACTAAAACAGCAATCCATTGGATCCCTTCGCGCGTCAATAATTTTAGCGTTAGGCAGTATCTTTTTAATAAGCCCAATATGAATGAAATTGTTGGGCATTTTGTCAATAAATAACGGTGCGCCTTGGCGATATGCACGGGTCTGCTGAATATATTGCTCACCAAGTTTCGCCAGCGTTTCTTCACTCAATGCTGAAACATTAAACGGATATGGCGTAGATTGGTGACTGAGCGAAGATGCTATACCCAGAATGTCATGCAGCTCCATGGTTCCGTCGACATTAGAGTGCGACGCTAGGATTTGCTCAAGCAGTGTAGAGCCAGCACGTGGAAGGCCGACAATAAAAATAGGATCTGGCGCTTGGCAACCCTGTGTTTTTTTGAAATCGTCTTGACTAAAAGCCTGTTGCTGAGCATCTAATGCTTGCTCGGTTTTCCCAATATCGAATTGAAGCGTACTGCGTTTAAGCGCATTACCTTGCTGGTAATACGCAAAGGCCTTGTCATACTGAGCGTTATCTTCAAACCCTTTTCCGAGCGCAAAACAAATATGAATTTTATCGTCTAAGTTAATTGCATCATTGCTGGCTTGCTCAGTCATTTGCTTAAGCATCTTGTCACTAAACTTATACGTCTTCGTATTCGCCAAGCTCCAATAGGCATCACCATAGTCGCGGGCAAAATCTACCGCTTTTTCGTAAGCATTAACCGCATCGGCAGTATCGCCTTTGGCTTTTAGTGCATGACCCAACGACACCCAAACTTTAGGTCTATCTGGCGTTTGTTCTAGTATGCCATGGTAAATATCTATCGCTTCATCTAATTGCCCTACACCAACAAGTGCATGGGCAAGACTGGTTTTAATAACAAAACTGTCTGGGCTTCTTGAAAGTCTTTGTCGCGCAACGTTTACGGCCTCGGGAAACTTACCCAACTTTGAAAGCACGTTTTGATAAGCTAGCGCCGCTCGCTCGTTGTCCGGGTATAATTCCACACAACTTTCCAACAAAAATTCTGCATCACTGTACACCTTCAACTGCATACCAATTTCAGCCAACAACATCATAGCTTCAGGGTGATGCTTCTGTTTAGCCAAAAATTGGCGGCACACTTGCTCTGCCGCAGCGAACTGCTTTTCGTACATAAGGTCGTAGGCACCCAGAATTGGCGGAGGAAGAGACTGCAAATGCGCAATCTGATTTGATGCCATTTGTTCAGCGGTAGCGTCGCGATGATTTTGATAGATTAAGAGCAACTTTTTCCAACTGCTTATAAGAGCGGGGTTAAAATGCGTTGCTTTAAAGAACGCACTTGCTGCGTTTTGCTGGTCTCCAACAGCTTCATGACAGTAAGCAAGCTCTTGGTATCCCCTGCCGTAATCTGGGCGAAGAGATAGAAGAGTGTCGATAGCCTTAAAAGCATCGCTATGTTGGTTCGAGAGCCTGTAAGTGACGGCGGCCAAATAAAGTACTTCTGCTTCTTGCTGCTCATTTAGCGACAAGGGCAATAAATCTTGAATATACGATTTCGCAGTTGATAACTGACCGCGTTGAAGCGCTTGTTTAATAGCGCGAACTTGATGTTGAAAATCTTCTGTTGTCATAGCCTTCGTTATAATTCTTGGTAGCGCAGGTGATAATTGGCGAAAGCCAAAAGGGTATGTATTTAATACTACCGAATTTTTCTAAGATAAGTAATGAAAACGGCAGGCCTAGGCCTGCCGTTCAATGCACTGTGTACAATCTACTTCTTCGTTTACGACAAACGACTATTAATAGTAATCGTAAGAGAAGCGAAGACCTATAGTACGAGGGCGATTAGTCACAACCTTAGGCGTATACTGCTGTGTATCAATGTTCAAGATTGCTGATTTGTCGAAAACGTTGTCAACGAATGCTTCAACTTTCCAGTTTTGATACGTCATCCCCACAGATACATTTCCAATCACGTAACTTTCCTGAATGTAGCGGCCACCGCGAATTGTTTCACCATCTGCACCTGGGTACGTTGCACCTTTAAACTCGTCACCCTCATCTTTAATTTTCAGACCCGAGCCCGTGCCATAAATCAATCGAGTTGCATCTTCCATGGCATAAGCGTTCATCACCATGCCAGCAAGACGGTCGCCGGTGTAGGTAAGTGATGCATTAACATACCCTTCTTTACCGCCATCTAACTCAAAGAAATAACGTGCGCTAATGTTACCTGAGAAATCAGCAGAGTACGGAAGCTCACTGCCTACGCCAGCCGCAATACCTTCTAGTTCAGGGTTAATACTAACCAGTTCAGTATCCAGTACGCTAAATGCTGCGTTAATGACTAGGTTATCTGTCGCTAACCAAGTAATATCTGCATCAATCCCTTTAACTTCTGCATCACCAACATTATCGGTAAAGACTAAGAAACTAATATTCGCAGGATCGAAACGCGACGTTTGCAAGTCGCTGATTTCTGAATAGTAACCAGTAGCATTAACACGCAAAATACCGTCTAAGAAGTCACCTTTCAGGCCAATTTCGTAGTTATCCAGCGTATCTGTTGTTGAGTAAACCGGAACACGGAAATCCGCAAACGCCCCAGTGTCATTTGCCGCTGCGTCACCGCCTAGTCTGTTTGTTACTGGTGGACGGAAGCCTTCTGAATAGTTCGCGAAAAGCAATACGTTTTCATTTACTTTCCAGTCGAGGCCGAATTTGAAGATGGTATCGTCAACCGTGAGTACTCCGTCACCGTCTAGTAAGCCAATTTCCAATGAACCATCTTGGATAGCATCGACAACACCTTGGCCGTCAAGACCCAAACCATCATAAACGGCGGGATCTAGCACGCCTTGACCATAGGCTTCTAAACGGCTTGTTACGTCGCGTGTTGATGTAGCGCCGCGATAAATATCGTCAATTTGATACCAGCGCGCACCAATGGTAGCGGTAAGCGTATCAGTAATTTCATAGCCTAGCTGACCAAATACTGCGATCTGCTCGATAGTGTGCGTAACGTCGTTTACAAAGCTAATTTCAGGAGAGAAAGGGCCACCATCGCTGTTAATTCCACGGTCACCCGCCAGCGCATTCCATGAACTTGCAAGGTTCTCAAAGATTTCAGGGCTTGCGATTTTAAACTGGCCTACTGAGCCTACTTCCTGTTCGTCATAAAACACACCCGCCGTCAGCTGCCATGGTGTATCCATCGTTGTGCTGAAACGTAGTTCGTGGGTTAAGCGAGTGCTAGTAGTGTCTTCTTTGTAGTATTTACTTGGATCGAGGCAGCGGGCGTCATCTGGATTATCTGGCGTTTCATAGTGCGTACACACATAGTACGCGGAAAATAAGCCGCCGTTGGTGTAGCCGGTGTAATCGGTAAGCGTGTCTATTTCACGATCAAGGTAACCACCGGTATACACCACATCTAGTTTTTCCAAACGACCATTTAGGGTCCATGTGGTTAAGCCAAATTCGTCAGAGTTTTCATCGCTTTGAAAGCGAATTGCCGAGCTTTCGCCTTCCACCGTTGGGTCGTAGGCAAACACACCTTCAGTATCAAGTGTTTGTTGAGTGTGTTGAACCAGAACATCCCAATCTTCGTTGATAATGTAAGACAACCCGAATCGCGCCCCTGAGTAGACCGCGTCATTAAAGTTATCTTCAACATGTTCGCTGTTTCTTGGCGACACAACGGCGGCTTCACTGCGGGTAAAACCATTAATTTCACGACGTGCATCCATCGCAGCCGGATCGATGCCCTGTTTCTGCAATGCATTTCCAGAAATACGATCAATAACTACTGCACTTCCAATGTAACCACCATTTCCTGGCTCATTTTCAATGTTGTCAATCCAACCGCCCTGACTTTCATTGTAGGCAGCCACACGCAGCGCAAGATTGTCAGTTGGAGTAACGTTGAAATACGCCTCCACCGTGTTACTCATATCTCCGCCTTTTGTGGTAGAAAGACTGGTATCGAAGCCTGCAGCAAAACCAGAATGATCTGGCTTGTTTGTAATTAGGCGAACTGTACCTGCCTGAGAACTCGCACCAAATAACGTACCTTGCGGCCCAGGTAGAACCTCTACACGCTCAACGTCGGTAGCAAAAATATCTAAGTTTCGGCCAGCCATAGAAACAGGCATTTCATCAAGATAGAAAGCCACTGAGGGCTGAAGTGCTTGAACAGATGACAGGGTAATGCTTGATTGCGTGGTCGCCGCACCACGAATGTATATTTCGTTCTGCCCTGGACCTGTACCTTGGAATACCACATTCGGTAAAAACTCTACGTAGTCTTGGAAGTTATCAATACCGAGGTTTTCTAATGCTTTTCCATCTAACGCAGAGACTGCGACAGGGACATCTTGGATTGATTCACTTCTTTTCGTGGCGGTAACTTCTATGGTTTCAAGTTTAGCGGGCGCTTTAGTTTCTTGCGCAGCCAGAGAGGTGGATGCCAGTGCAGCGATGATTGCACAGCTAAGCTGAGTTTTTCGCATTTGTGTGTGTTTCCTTCAATTGTTTTTTTATTCTTCGGACAGTGTTTACTTAAAACACATATCAAAAAGATCATATATTACGATACACAATCTATTAATTATTTCTACTCTAACGATTAATAATTAACCAAAAACACCTAAAACCTAGCAGAAAGTCTAATTTTTATCGTAAAAACAACTGCAAAGAAAAGACTTCAGTTTTACTCACTGACCAAATACATACAAATCAAATAATTTCATCTGATGTTTATAAAAAATGCTCCATGCGGTATATTTCTGCGTATAAACCGAAATTTATAAAAGGTGAAAGGAATTTACTGCGTGATTGAGAACGAAAATAAATCTCCACTCAACAAGCCGGTGTTTATTACATCGTCAGCTTTAATCCTATGTTTACTTATCTTCGCTGCTGGTACTCCTGAAACAGCAGACGCGCTTTTCCAAAAGCTTCAGAGCGCAATTGTGACCAACGGTAGTTGGTTTTATGTATTTACTGTCGCAGTAATTGTGGTGTTTGTTGTTTTCCTCGGCATGTCACGCTACGGCGAAATTAAGTTAGGCCCAGATCACGCAAGCCCCGAATTTAGCTTTGGGACTTGGCTTAGTATGTTGTTTGCAGCAGGAATGGGAATTGGGCTTATGTTCTTTGGCGTTGCCGAGCCCTTAATGCACTTTTTAGCGCCCCCCACTGCACAGGCTGAAAGTATTGATGCTGTTCGCGAAGCAATGAAAACCACATTTTTCCATTGGGGTGTTCATGCTTGGGCAATTTATGCGGTAGTGGCGCTGATTTTGGGCTATTTTGCGTACCGTCAAAACTTACCTCTTACACTGCGTTCTGCTTTATATCCATTAATTGGTGACCGGATTTACGGCTGGCCTGGGCACGTGGTTGATATATTCGCGGTTACATCAACGGTGTTTGGTGTATCGACGTCGCTAGGCTTTGGCGCTTCGCAAGTAAATGCGGGGTTTAACTATTTATTTGGTCTACCGTCAAATACTGGTGTTCAAATAGCTATAATGGCAGGCGTTGTTGGTTTAGCCGTAATTTCTGTAACTACTGGCCTGGAAAAAGGCATACGCCGTCTGTCAGAAACCAATATGGTTTTAGCCTTACTGCTACTTTTAATTGTTCTTGTTTTAGGCCCAACCGTATTTTTACTACAAGCGTTTATGCAAAACACAGGGGCTTATCTGTCTGATTTAGTGCGCAACACATTTAACCTGTTCGCCTATGAGAAAACAGATTGGATTGGTGGCTGGACCATCTTCTACTGGGGTTGGTGGTTAGCATGGGCACCATTTGTTGGCCTGTTTATCGCGCGTATCTCTTACGGTAGAACCATTCGTGAATTTGTAATGGGCGTACTGCTTATTCCATCAGCATTTACACTATTTTGGATGACCGTATTCGGCAACGCCGCTATTGATCAGGTGTTAGTACAAGGTAAAGACGTACTTGCACAAATGGTAAATGAAGACACCTCAGTGGCACTGTTTGTATTTTTAGAGCAGTTCCCTTTCGCTTCAGTACTAAGCCTTATAGCAGTATTGATGGTCATTGTGTTCTTTGTAACCTCATGTGATTCGGGTGCCATGGTTGTCGATATGCTGTGTTCACACGGTGAAAACAATACGCCGTTGTGGCAACGAGTATACTGGGCTGTTGGCGTTGGTGTGGTGAGTTCAGTGCTGCTTTACGCTGGTGGGCTTGGCGCGCTGCAAACTATGACGATTGCCGCCGCACTGCCATTTGCTATTGTACTGCTTATCGCCATATCGGGACTATTGAAAGCCCTTCGTATAGAGGCGTACAAACGTGAAAGTTTACAAGTACTAACGGGTACACCGCAGCATAACGACTCTGACAAAAACTGGAAAGAACGCCTTGAAAATATTGTGACCTTTCCAGATGAAACTGCCGTTCGTCGTTACATCAACAAAGTGGTGAAGCCTGCGCTAACAGAAGTAAGCGAGGAGTTTAAAGCGCAGCAATTCGAAATAAAAATTGAAGATACCGACGAAGCACTCGTATTAACCGTTGATATGGGCAATGACCCTGAGTTCATTTATGCTGTGCATCCTGTATCGACAGAACAGCCTGAATTTGGTCCAAGTGACACACCAGCACTGGACGAAAACAAAAAGGCCACGTACTATCGCGCCGAAGTGCACCTTAGTGAAGGTGGTCAGAACTATGATATTATGGGCTGGTCGAAGATTTCGGTCATAAATGACGTCATCGATCACTATCATAAGCACCAACATTTTATTCATTTGCTTAAGTAACCGCTGGGTTACGCATTTGTTGGAAGTAACATGCGAAAAGAAGAAGAACTATTAGTGGCACTACGGCGCGTAATACGCGCTGTAGACCTACGCAGCAAGCAGCTAAGTAAACATGTGGGTTTAACAGGCCCACAGTTATTGGTAATGCAAAATATTGAAGAGCGCCCAGGTATAATGGTGCGCGAAATAGCAGAGAATATTAACCTAAGCCCTGCAACCATCACGAATATTCTAGATAGACTAGAATCACGAGACTTAGCTACGCGCATAAGAAGTACGCAAGATAAACGAAAAGTGGGCGTGTTCTTAACCGAGCGCGGGAAAGAAGCAGTGGTTGACGCACCTCGTCCGCTTCAAGAGCACTTTGTGGAGCGCTTTTCACAGCTAAAAGAGTGGGAGCAAAGCCAAATGGTCGCTACTGTTCAGCGTATTGCTAGCATGATGGACGCTGAAGATATTGATGCCTCGCCTTTCTTGGAACTAGGCAGCATTTCAGAAAAAAGCTAATAGCCTTTGTCTTCTTTAAAAAAATGGCCTTCACTTGAAGGCCATTTTAGTATCTATCTTTGGCGCTGGCGTAGAAGCGCTCAGCTGACTGCTATGACTTCGCCTTAAGTGGATTTACCTTTCCACCTGTGATTTTGTCAGCGCGCCCTTCCTCTTTCGCTTTCTCAGCACGGCGTTTTCGAATTTCTTTAGGGTCCGCAATAAGCGGGCGGTAAATTTCAATACGATCGCCATCGGTAAGCCTGTCGCGTAGCTTAACCACGCGGCTCCAAATACCCACTTTTGTTGCTTTTAAGTCGATTTCGGGAAACTGCTCAAGCACGTTAGACGCGTTTATCCCTTCTTCTACCGTCGCATTTTCATGAATAGCAACATCAATGATAGTTTGCTTGGTGGGCAACGCGTAGGCCACCTCAATATTGATGAGCTTATTACTCATGCGTATACGCTCCGCGCTCGGTCTGTAAACGCTGCAACCATACTGCTGGCTAAGCTGTTGAACACTTTACCAAAAGCCATTTCAGCTAACTTATTGCTAAATTCAAACTCTAGGTTTAATTCAATTTTACAGGCTTCCTCTGATAATGCTGAAAATGTCCAACCACCGGTAAGCGACCGGAACGGACCATCGACCAGCTGCATTTGAATACTTTTACCTGGCTCTAACACATTGTGCGTTGTAAACCATTGCTTGATACCAGCTTTCGCCACTAATAATGACGCTTTCATGCTTTGCGATGAAGTGTCGAGGATTTTGCTATCGGTACAGCCTGGCAAAAACTCTGGGTAGGAAGCTACATCGTTGACTAAGTTAAACATGGCTTCTGCGCTATGGGCTACCAGCGCGCTTCTATGAATACTTGGCATTGATTCCACTACAATTAAAACTCTTGGCCGCATTGTATCACAGAATATTTGGTTCGCTTGTATTCGGTTTTGAACCAAATGCCCCAATATAAGATAACAATGACAACTAAAGACATTCCTTCGAACAATCAGTATAATAGCCAGCATGAAAAAGAATAAAGCCAACAAAAACACCACAGGAAATATCGCGCAGAATAAAAAAGCGCGTCACGACTATTTCCTAGAAGACAAGTTCGAAGGCGGACTTGAGCTTCAAGGGTGGGAAATTAAAAGTATTCGTGCCGGTAAAGTGAACATTACCGATGCGTACATTATTATCCAGAATGCCGAAGCGTATCTGGTAGGGTGTAGAATTAGTCCGCTGAATCAAGCCTCTACCCACGTTATCGCTGCTCCAGAGCGTGCTCGCAAATTGTTGCTGAACAAACGAGAAATTGACCGCTTAATGGGTGCGCGAGACCGCCAAGGTTATTCAATCGTTGCCACGTCTATGTATTGGAAAAAGTGTTGGGTGAAACTAGAAATTCACCTAGCAAAAGGTAAGCACGCCCATGACAAGCGTGACACCATTAAAGACAAAGATTGGCAACGTCAAAAAGAACGAATGATGAAACACAGCGTTTAACGCTGTGTTTTGATTTGGGCTGCCAAAAAAGAAGTGTAATAGGTTTAACCTACGTCTCGTTTCGTCATTTTCTTGCGATGTAGCATATCAAGAATCAGACTCCACAGCGGTGACGGGTTTCTTAAGGTGGTTAGGTTATTCCCAAGGCGTCTAAGTTGTCTTCGCACCATGGCCATATTCGCAAGGCTTGCAAGCGATTTATCTTTCCATGAGCAGTGTGGAATTATGCCCGAATACGCCCATTCTTGTTGCCACTTTTTAGCTAAGTCGGGCGTAGTAGCAAGGGCGCTGGCTAATCCAACAAGGGCACAGCCCTGCTCAATTACTTCCTCTGCTACCTCTGCCCTTTTTATACCACCAGTTGTCATAAGCGGAATATCAGTTTTACTTACCAGTGCCTGCGCAAATTCCAAGAAGTACGCTTCTCTGGCCAGCGTGGTGTCGTCACGAGTTTGCCCTTGCATGGCAGGCGCTTCATAACTGCCTCCAGACAGTTCTACAACATCAACACCCAAGGCTTCCAAGCGATTTACCACCTCACAGGCATCATCAAAAGAAAAACCATTTTTCTGAAAGTCAGCAGAGTTAAGCTTTACCATAACTATAAAGTCTTTAGCGCAAACCGCTCGAACCTGACTGACTATGTTTATCAGCAAGCGGGCGCGATTAATAATAGAACCGCCCCACTCGTCTTGACGCTGATTAGTAAGCGGAGACAAAAACTGCGTAAGCAAATAACCGTGAGCGGCGTGAATTTCAACGCCATCGAACCCGGCTTTTTCAGCTTGCTTAGCAGTTTGAACGAAACGTTTGCACACATCGTGAATGTCTTGGCAGGTCATTTCTCGTGGTTGAGCAAACAGCTTGGAGTGTTTACCCATATCAAGCGGTACAGCAGAAGGCGCAATAGCTTTGCCTTTCATCGCTTTAAATACCTGTCGACCAGGGTGATTAATCTGCATTATGGCTAAAGCGCCATTAGACTTAATGATTTTTGCCCACTTTTGAAACGGTGCGATGTCGGTATCTTTTTCTAGTGCAACGCCACCTGGCCCTGTCATGGCGCCTTTATCCACCATAACGTTGCCTGTGATCACCATGCCTAAATTGCCGTGGGCCCAATATCGATAGAGTGAGTACAAAGACTCTCCGGGAATGTTTCCCATACTCGACATATTTTCTTCCATAGCAGCTTTAACAAGACGGTTTCGCGCTGTTACGCCACATGGCAAGGTATACGGAGAATACAATATGGAATCTGAAGACATTTACACTACAAGCCTTTTAATTATGCTCACGTACTTTAATGGTTCTTGCTACTAATTGCATCATTACATCAGCACTATTTCCTTAAAAATTCGCTAAAGTAATCAAATAAAAAGCGCTAATTTATTTTATAAATTGCGTTTCTTGCACAGCCCTTGTGCGCTCGGCACTTGAATTTTACTCAAGCATCCTCATATCTATGGTAGTTCAATAATACTCAATGTTTGTGTGTTGCTGTTTAAGCAAAGCTTCAACTGAGGGCTACACAGGTAAGCTTTTGAAAAACTAGATGTTATTTTTGGTTGATTTATAGCCAAACCCTTAAAATTTATAGTAATTTTCAAAAGAATGTATTTCACCATGTAACAATTGTGCTATTATTGAAAATCACACTCGGGGCTGATTAGGATTCGACAGGATCTAGGAAGCCGGAGGTGCATGCAGAGGAGCGGTTTGCCTCTTAAAAAGCCGCATTTAAATAGTCGCAAACGACGAAACATACGCACTAGCCGCTTAATAACCGGCATAGGCCCTTCCACCCTAGTCTTTTCCTGCTAGCGGGGATTCGGAAGGTCATCCAAGTAGGATAGCGAGGGAACCTTGTCTAAGGGTGAACCGCGAAACAGTATTAGGCCAGCTGCAAGGAAATCCTGTTTGTCGGAGTTCCAAGCAGTTAAATAAATGACAAACTAAGCATGTAGTACCAAAGGTAGACATTTTCTGGACGCGGGTTCAAATCCCGCCAGCTCCACCAATTTCAAAGGCTTGCCACTCGGCAAGCCTTTTTCGTTTCAGCTTCCGAAATTTGTAAATTGTTTCTAATTAAGACAAAACATAAGCTACCCAAATAAAAGCTATTCCCATCTAGATTGTTATATTATAACATTGCAGCACAATTCTAATGTATAGCTTCTCCAAACAATGCAAACAAATTCAGTGATATGCGCGGATGCGCTTACCGTGCGTGTTGACGATCGCACGCTTCTAGACAATCTCAATTTTAATGTAGGAAAAGGCGAAGTATTTGCACTTTTAGGTGGAAATGGCGCAGGTAAATCCACCACCCTTAAAACTTTTTTAGGGCTTATGAAGGCAAGTAGCGGTAGCGCCACTGTATTAGGGCATAATGCCTCTACCCAGCCAAACCAAGTTCAAAAGTCTGTTGCCTACTTACCCGAATCTGTCACCTTATATGGCCATCTTTCTGGCGTAGAAAACATTCGTTATTTCTTGTCAGTAGCTGGAGTCGATAAGTCTGACGACGATATGTTCGCCGCACTTCGCAAGGTCGCACTTCAAGAAGATTCGTGGAATAAGGCGCTATCTAATTATTCAAAAGGCATGCGTCAGAAGACCGCAATTGCTTTGGCGCTACTGCGCAATGCGCCTGTACTGTTCTTAGACGAACCCACATCAGGGCTAGATCCAGCAGCCATCGATGAATTTAACGCGCTAGTGTCAGAGCTGGCAGCGGGTGGCGCTACTATTTTTATGGTTACCCACGACGTGTACGGTGCCTGCCAAGTTGCCCATCGAATTGTGCTTTTAAGTAATGGCAAATTAACCGGTTCTTTCGAGCGTGCAGGCGATACGCCAATAGATACTGAAGCCGTTCACGCAGCATTTGCAGGGCGTAATGTATGATACTGAATGTTGCTAAAATCATTTGTGCAGAACAGTGGCGCTATTGGATGCGAACAAAAGTAGCTGCGACCGTTTTATTGCTAGGCGCTATGCTTACCATAGCTGCACTGATAGTTAACGCCTTTCACATCGATGAGGCTGCTCACACCAGAGACCACCTTCAAACAGAAGCTGAACAACGCTTTGAGGCACAGCCCGATAAGCACCCTCATCGCATGGTGCATTATGGTCATTATGTATTTCGTGCCCCCACTCCACTGAGCGTAATTGAACCGGGTGTCGATACCTACACAGGGAACGCTATATTTTTAGAAGGGCACCGCCAAAACAGTGCGATGTTCGCCGAGCAGCGCCAATCCGCAGGGCTTACACGCTTTAGTAGTTTAACACCCAGCTTTTTAGCTTTGGTTCTTGCACCTTTATTTATCATTCTAATTGGCTACGGCAGCGTGTCACGTGAACGCGAAGCCGGCACGCTAACCTTATTACTTTCTCAAGGCACCACCCGTTGGCAATTGCTCTTAGGGAAGCTTCTGGCGCTCGTAACCGCTAGCAGCCTATTTTTACTCCCGCTACTGCTTGCCTGTCTTTATGTCGCGTTTTCAAACGAAAGTGCACTTGTTGTAATACTCTTTTGCCTTAGTTATGTGGTTTACTTTTTACTATGGGCCACGGTAGTCACTGCGTGCTCGGCCATATTTGAGAAAAGCAGCGTTAGCTTCACCGTACTTGTTGTCATTTGGATGAGCGCTTGTGTGTTGCTTCCTCGTTTAGGGAGCAGCGTTGCCACAAACGTTGCCCCTTCAATGGGAAAACTTGAAGCCGATTTCAAAGTGGAAGAAAAACTTAGAAGTTTAGGTGACGGTCATGACGTTAACGATCCTGCATTCAAAAAGCTAAAAGAAGATTTACTAGCTAAATACAATGTGGATTCAGTTGACGACTTACCCGTTAATTTCAGGGGCATTGTTGCCCAGTACTCCGAAGGTCGACAAGCCAAAGTGCTTAATGAGTTTGCTGAAACCCGCATGACCGAAGAGTTGGAACAAGCCCAAATAGCACGGCAGTTTGGCTGGCTTTCGCCTACGGTTGCGGTGCGCTCTATTTCTACGATCCTTGCGGGAACTAGCCTCGAGACACACCACCGCTTTTTAAGGGAAGCGGAAACGCTAAGACTTGAGTTTGTTCAGGGTTTGAACAAGGTTCACGCTGAAAAACTCGATTACAAGTTAGATATGAACCGCAACGCCAGTGAAGAAGCAGCAGACAAAGCTGTGGTTGGCGCAGATAACTGGGCGATCTTAGCAGAGTTTGATTTTAAACCAGAAGCAGGAAGCACACGCATTAGTAACGCATTGATTTATTTTACTCAGCTGTTGCTTTGGATGGGACTTACCGCACTACTTTTTCAAGCTGCAGTTAGGAGATTAAATCCATGATCCGTTTTAATGATATTAAACGAGAAGCGGGTTTCGTATTTGGTCATCGTCAGATAAAACTAACGCTTTTGGTCGTGTTTCTTTTAAGCTCGGTGTCGTTGTGGTCTGGCTATTCGGAAATGCAAGAGCAGCAAGCCACTATAGAGCGCTTGTTAGATAAAGATGAAACAGAGCGCAACGCTGTCCTTACTCACCAATCTAATTATGGCATGGTAGCCTATTACGCCTTTCATTTGACCTATGCCCCGCCCTCGCCGTTGGCGTTTGCTGCCGTAGGAGAGCGCGATGTGTTTCCGTGGAAGCACCGTATTAGCATGCTAGCGCTAGAAGGTCAGATTTATGAAAGCGATACAGACAATCCGGAGCTTGCTTTCCTAGGGCGTTTTGACTTTGCTTTCGTTACCAGTGTGCTGTTGCCTCTGTTTATCATTTTGCTCCTTTACGACTTAAAAGCGAAGGAACGCGAAGCCCGCCGTTTTGACTTACTTAATGTAACCGCACGCAATTCGCATGCTATTTGGTCATCACGCGTATTGGTAACCCTGGTGCCCTTGGCACTAGTTACACTTATTCCGTTTATTGCCTTTAGTGTAGTGAATGGCGCGTCTGTGTTTCAAACAGTAACGGTTTGTACCATCGTCATTGGCAGCATAATTGTTTGGAGCGCTATTGTGCTTGCTATAGGTGCTGCTAAGCGTTTTGCCAATTTCAGCGCCACGCACCTAGCTTCAATCATGTTAGGCGTATGGCTTGTCACAACGGTTATTGTGCCAGTTACCGGGCACACCATAATTAATGCGTCGGTCGATACACCTGAGGGCGGCGACATTGTGCTCACGCAGCGAGAAGCCGTTAATAGTGCATGGGACAAACCTGTTGAACAAACATGGGAAGCGTTTATTGAAACTCACCCACAGTGGGCGGATAAAACCGACTTTGATCCACAACGAGACAGTTCATTTAATTGGAAGTGGTATTACGCATTTCAACAAGTTGGCGACCAAACGGCAAAGGAACTTTCAGAGGCTTATCAAGCCGCCACCTTACGCAAAGATAAAATTGCAAGCTATGTTGCTCTGCTATCCCCGTCTTTGTTAACGCAACGCTTATTAACGAGTGCTGCTGATACCGATGTTAAAGCCATGGTTAACTACGAAAATAATGTTCGCGAGTTTCATGCGTCGTTGCGCAAATTCTACTATCATCACTTGTTTGAAGCCCCGGAGTTTTCATCGGCCAGTTTTAAACAGCTACCTCAATTTTCACCAAAAATAAGAAAGACACAGGAAAACACTAATGAAGACTAGTTGGGTAAAATCTACCCTCGCCCTTTCTATCGCAACGCTTTTGAATGCGCCTGCAAATGCGCAAAATACTGATATTCAATCGGAAGCGGATGTAGAGAAAATTACGGTGCATGGTATGCACCGTGCGTATCAAGGGGCATTTGAATATAAAGAAGTGCCGGCAGCAGCGCAGGATATCGACCTTGGTCTCATCAATGATGCAGGCGCTATAAACCTTAACGACGCTTTAGACCTGTCCGCTTCGGTAGCAAGGCAAAATAACTTTGGTGGCCTTTGGAACAGCTTTGCTATTCGTGGTTTTTCAGGTGACGAAAACTTACCTAGCGGGTTTCTGGTAAACGGTTTTAATGCAGGACGCGGATTTGGCGGACCTCGTGATCTCTCTGGCATTGATCATGTTGAAGTATTAAAAGGCCCTAAAGCTGCGCTGTTTGGTCGCGGTGAACCAGGTGGAGCGGTAAACCTTGTTACAAAGCGCCCCCAGTTTCGTCAAGGTGGTGAAATTAAAGCAACTTACGGAAGCTGGTCGCAGAAGCGCATTGAGGCTGATGTACAATCGGTTGCAGGCAGTACTGAAAATGTAGGTGTACGCTTAGTAGGCTTTTATGAAGATGCTGAAAGTTTCCGCGATACAGTAGAAACTGAGCGTTTTGGCTTTTATCCATCGGTTACGTGGGAAGCATCAGCAGACACCACGGTTACGTACGAACTCGAATACACCGAGCAAAAAATTCCTTTCGACCGTGGCGTAGTGGCCATCGATGGTAAGTTGGGCCATCAGCCAATTGAAACCTTTACTGGCGATCCTAATGGCGACACCATCGATACGGAAGTGGTTGGTCATCAAATTGAGATTTCTCATAAACTTGCTGACGAATGGAACCTGCTTTTGGGTGCTGGCTTACGCGATACTACTTTCGAGGGTAATGCATTAGAAAACAACTTTGGTGGTCGCCAAACGTTATTTATCGATCCTAATCAAGCCTTGTTGTCTCGTTTTAAGCGCTACCGTAATTTCCAAACCGATTACTTCGTTTTACGCGGCGAAATAGCGGGACAATTCGATACTGGGTCGCTATCACATCGCGTGATTATTGGTGCTGACTACGATAAGTTTGAAAATGACCAGATTATTCTGCGCTATCGCCCGCCATTCTTTTCAAGCGATACTGACATTAACGACTTGGACTTAGAACAGTACTTAGTGGTCGATATTTTTAATCCGGATTACTCACCACTTCCAGATGTGGAATTGTCTGATAACTTGGACCGTTTTGAAGTTCAGGAAGCGTGGGGTATCTATTTCCAAGACCAAATCAACATCACTGATAATTTTCAAGTTAGGCTGGGTGGTCGCTTCGATAAGTTCGAGCAGGAAATTGATAATCGCCTGGCGTCACCTGTAAGTACCACTTCACAAGACGACACACGCTTTTCTCCACAAGTGGGTGCTGTTTATCTGTTTGATGACACCACAAGTGTGTACGCAACTTACGGTGAAGGTTTCCGTCAGCTGACGGGGTCGGATTTCGCCGGAAACCCGTTTGAACCTAACGAATCGAAATCTGCGGAAATTGGTGTTAAAGCCGACCTCACATCAATGTTTAATAATATACGGGGTGATATCACCTTCGCCGTGTTTAATATCGAGCAAAGTAACATCCTTGTTTATGATGATAGCCCTGAGGCGTCTGACGGCTTCTTCTTAACCCCTGCTGGCGAAGCCCGTAGCCGTGGTGTTGAGTTAGACATTAATGCTGAATTTGAAAATGATATTTCGCTTTGGGTGTCGTACACCTTCGTAGATGCTGAAAGTACAAACGATGCGGCGGATGCTAACTTTGTTGCAGCCATTGAATCTGGCGATCCTTTAATTAACGTTCCAGAAAACCAATTGAGCATTCAGTTGAGCAAGGGACTTACATTTGCTGATATGCCAGTACGTATCGGTTCAGGGCTGTTGTATGTTGATGAGCGCTTAGGTCAAACCGCTACCGACTTCTACTTACCAAGCTACACCACGGTTCGTGCGTTTGCTGAAATAGAGCCTATAGAAAACTTGTCAGTTAAAGTTGCAGTAGATAACCTGTTTGATGAAGAGTTTTATACTAACTCTTTCGCAGATGTGTGGGTTGAACCTGGCGCGCCTCAGCGCTTTAGGCTTACCGCCGCCTATCGCTATTAAGGTTTAAGGAGAGGCTTTTAAAGCCTCTCCGTTTATGATGTTCAGGTGTTGTTTTAACTAAATTAGGCGTTGTCACACGGCGGCCATTCACTCTCTTTTAATATTTGATTTTGAATAAGACGTTGACGCTTACTTTCAATAACCTGTTTTAATTCATCTCTAATTAATCTTACCGCTGGCGTAATAAGATGCCGGCTAGGCAGCATGAGCCACATTTCAGTTAGCGGTACGTGGTAACCAGTCAAAATACGCTGCAGCTTTGTGCTCAGTAAATCCCCCGCAACGTCTATACATGACTTTTTAGCTATCCCCTCTCCATCTACGCACCAGCGCCGAACAATATCACCGTCATTCACAGCGCGATTACTGTTCACTTTCACTTTAACTCTCTCGCCCTCGTTGATAAGTTCCCACGTATTGTGGGTTTGGTCGTAGAGCTTATAAAGAAGTGCGTTGTGCTGCGCTAAATCAGTCAAAGTTGTAGGCTCACCGTTTCTTTCTAAATAATCGGGAGACGCGCAAATCACATGCGGAATATTGCACACTTTAAAACCATACATCTGCGATTCTTTAACCGCTTCTTTTGTCATGGCTCTAAGTGCTACATCTACACCATCGCGGTAGAAGTCCACCCGACTGTCGCTCACATGTAATCGCAATGAAAGTTCTGGGTTTTCGCGTTGCACTTTATTTAGCAGTTCACGCATTAAGTTGCGACCCATTTCCGAAGACATCGCCATGCGAAGCTCACCATGAATACTCTGCTTCTGCTCTGTTACTAATGCAAGGCCCTGCTGTAAGGTGTCGAGTGCCTGCTTTGCCATCGGCAAATACTGCTCTCCTTCAGGTGACAATCGAATTTTGCGTGTACTTCGCACAAATAGCGCTACGCCAAGCTGCTCTTCTAAACGTTTAACCGCCATACTTGCAGCAGATGAGCTAATATCAAGTTTTATCGCAGCAGTGGTTATCGAGCCCACTTCAGCCACCTTTACGAACACAGACAGGTCTTCGGTTTTCATACTTCCCTCAACGTTTATTTCACTCTTTTGATTTCATGGCAAGAAAGACAAAGCAAAATGGAGCACCTCTATTATCCACATTTTCAGGAAAGTCTTTATTGATTTTGGTCGTTTATGAGACTTATTCGAAATAATAGACTGTGCCTGTCTGTTAAATAAAGCCTACGACCAACAATTAGGAGGTTTGAATGAAACCAACGAACCGAAACAAACTGACAGTAGCATCGCTATTATTGAGCACCTGTTTTCTTCTTGTACCTGGCGCACACGCAAAAGACAAAGTTATTGCAGCTAAAGATGTCGAATGGGGTTACTTGAACCCAGCCCGTGGCGACAAAAGCCCCGGGGCAGCAGACTTGTGGGGAGACCGAACAAAAGACACGGCAACGGGGATGTTAGTGCGATTTAACA
>NZ_JBHNYX010000064.1:0-19673 GCF_054960505.1 Alteromonas sp. G4i13
AGGTGCACAATGTGCACCTTTATTTTTTGCAGCTACTGCAGTATTTCAGTATAAAGAGGTTATATACTGCGCCCTTGGTATATGTCATATCGCATTCATATTCTTCTGTTTCGGGGTAACAACTAGCTTATGGCTCATCCTTTAATTGCGTTCAATCAGCAAAGTCCTGCACATCTTCTCGCCAATTTTTTAACCAGTCAGCACATTCAGGCCGCTGTAGTACAGCACGATAAAGAGTTCGTGGTGGTATTAGATAATCACGACCATCTCGACCGCGCAAAAGTTATTGCAGATGGCTTTTTGGCAAACCCTACCGATCCGAAGTACCAGCAAGCAGCATGGGATAATGGCAAGAACGTACGGCTGGCGCCTTCGGGTAATGGCTTTTCCATGGGTAATATCATTGCCGATGCTGTGAAAGCGCCTTTTACCTCGGTGGTATTTATTCTGTGTGTTGCGGTTTATTTACTGTCGTTGTTTGGGCTGTTTGCCCCTATCGCACAGCATTTATTGATGCAGCCATTTTCCATTTTGTCGCAAAATCACGAATGGTGGCGATTACTAGGCCCTGCGTTCATTCATTTTTCGGCGCTACACATTATATTTAACCTACTGTGGTGGGGCATGTTGGGAGCTAAAATTGAACGCATCCTTGGCATGAGCATGCTGCTTATAGTGTTCTTAGTGTCGGCCACTATTTCGAACGCCGCACAAGCCCTATTTAGTGACCCTGTGCAAGGCAATCTGTTCTTGTTTGGCGGCTTGTCTGGTGTAGTGTATGCCGTAATGGGCTTTGTGTGGTGGCTAGGCTGGTTGCGACCAAGTTGGGGCTTGTCGCTGCCAAATTCAATTGTAGGCTTTATGTTGGTGTGGTTGGTACTAGGTTATGCCGATATTTTGTGGGTAAACATGGCGAATGCTGCGCATACAGCGGGGCTTATTTCTGGATGTTTGCTCGCCGGAGCCTTAAGTCTTGGGTCGGGTAAACGCTAGTGGCGTTTTATGTAGCTAAAAGGCGTACGTTAGCCTTTTAGCCCGTTATCTACTTTTAACCGCCCTGGTATAAGTATTTGGTGAAGATAACGTTCTTCACCACTTCGCCGCCCGTCTCTTGCTTCATGTGCTCTTGCAACGCTTTAAGAATAGCGCGGCGAATATCTTCACGACCAGTTAGTGATTTAACTTTCTCTGCCGGTTGCTGGCCGAATATTTCAATGGCAGTAGAGCGCAGCAACGGCATATGGTGTTCAGCAATTTCAAGCTGATTAACATCGTGGATCATCAATTCAACTGACACGCGTACATAGCCAAGCTTTTGTGCGCTATCGCTAATGTAGTTGGTAACAATCTCTGGCTCTAAGCCCAAATAAGCATAGTTGGCCTTGTCTTGCGCCACTGCTGCGTTACAACCAAGAACGAAAAAACTAACCGCAAATACGCGTAAAACTAAAGACTTAAGCATAGTGAAGTCCGAAACACCAAAGTAGTAAATTCACTTGGTAGTGTAGCAAAACTCTGATTAAACACACTACTGCAAAAGTTTAACCGAGTGAAAATAATTGAACATGACGTGTTATCATACTAACAGATTCATTATTCGGGCTTTTCGTGTGAGTTTTAATGCCACTTTTCCAGTGGGTTTGGCGGTTGACTGGCAAGCACCTTCTGGCATCACAATTCCTAATGCACAGCTAAAAAACTGGCTGTTAGACACTGGGTCGTTAACCGAGCGAGTGCAGTCTTTAAGCAACCACTTTTCTCTAGAGCTTATTGGCCAGCACGAGCAGATTCCTCACGACAATGAACTGTCGTTGTTACTCGACAACGGTGAAACCCATTATCAAGCGCGAGAAATTCTCCTATGTGGCGATCATAAGCCGTGGGTGTTTGCACGTTCTATCATCCCTCAAGCCTTTGTTGACAGCGAACTTTCAGATCTTGGTCGAGAGCCTTTAGGAAAACGTTTGTTTAACGATAAGCGCTTTACACGCTCAGCGTTTCAACTGTGTACAGTGCCAGCTTCGCAGTTTGGTATTAACAGCAATCAAACCTTGTGGGGCCGGCGCTCGTTGTTTACGTTAGGCAACTACAGCATGATAGTAGCAGAGGTATTTCTTCCGTCCTCACCGGCCTATAGCCGCTCTGCTAAAAACGAAAAGGAAAGCGAAAAGCAATTATGAAGCACAATTGGAACGCCTATGCGCGACTTATGCGCCTTGATAAACCAGTCGGTATTTACTTGCTGCTGTGGCCTACGCTGTGGGCGCTTCTTATGGCTGCACAAGGTTTACCGCCTTTAGGCATTACGCTCATTTTTGTGGCTGGCGTAGTTGTCATGCGTTCAGCCGGGTGTGTGATTAACGATTATGCAGACAGAAAAGTAGACGGTAGCGTAAAGCGAACTGCCCAGCGTCCTCTTGCAACCGGAGAAGTATCGGCTAAACAAGCGCTACAACTTTTTGCAGCGCTTATCGCTTTAGCATTTGTCTTAGTGTTATTCCTTAACTGGCAAACCATTGCGTTGTCGGTGGTAGCCTTACTCTTGGCAGCAAGCTACCCCTTCATGAAGCGTTACACCAATTTACCGCAGGTGGTATTGGGTGCCGCGTTCGGTTGGGCCATTCCTATGGCATTTATGGCTGTGATAGAAACAGTTCCAGCTTACGGCTGGTGGTTGTTTATTGCTAACTTATTATGGACGGTAGCTTACGACACCATGTACGCCATGGTAGACCGCGATGACGACCTACAAATAGGCATCAAGTCTACGGCCATATTGTTCGGCAAAAACGACGTGCTCATAGTCATGCTGCTACAGGCCGCTGCCCTTGCCATTTTGTGGTGTATAGGCTGTGCTATTAACGCAACTTGGCCTTACTACTTAGCCGTGCTGTTTTCGGCTCTGCTATGCGTGCGCCAGTATCAGCTTATTAAACGCCGTCAGCGTGAAGGCTGCTTCACCGCGTTTATTGAAAATCACTATATTGGTTTAGCCATCACGCTAGGAACGGCACTGCATTTTTATTTGGTGTAACAGTAAAAGTAACTAGCCCAATACAAACCATTGTTTATGGTATTCAGCCACAAAAAAAGCGCCATAAAGGCGCTTTTTGAGTTTCTAAAAGCTTTGAACGCCTACTTTTCCGCTAGCTTCACTTCAAGTTCAGCAATGCGGCTTTCCATAGCGTCTAGCTTTTCACGAGTGCGAATAAGCACTTGGCTTTGAATATCGAACTCTTCGCGAGTCACTAAATCAAGCTTAGACAGCTGCGACTGCAATACCGCCTTTACTCGACCTTCGGCTTCTTCAGCCATGTTTTTAACGCCAGGTGGAACGGCATCAGCAATTTGTTTCGCTAAATCTTCGAGTTTCTTCGGATCCAACATGGAATTCCCTTATAATGCGCAGCTCAAATTATGAAAGCTATTCTATCGGTATCGACACGACATGCAATGAAAACTGTGTCGCGCCAAAAATGTACGTTGTTCTAGGTATTAAATGAAACTAAATGAAGCTCAAGAGTCTGCCGTAACCTTTGTGTCTGGCCCATGTTTGGTGCTGGCTGGGGCGGGTAGTGGTAAAACGCGCGTAATTACCAATAAGATTGCTCATTTAGTTAGAAACTGCGATATGCCAGCTCGCTACATTGCAGCGGTAACCTTTACCAACAAAGCAGCACGTGAAATGAAAGAACGTGTAGCGCAGACCTTGGGCAAGCCAGAGGCGCGCGGGCTAAAAGTATCGACCTTCCACACCATGGGCTTAACCATTATTAAAGCGCATGTGAAAGATCTTGGCTTAAAGCCAGGTTTCTCGTTATTCGACGATAAAGACTCGTTCGCGTTGCTTAACGATTTGACGTCCGACACCCTCGATGGCGATAAAGATCAGCTTCAGCTTTTACAAAGCTGTATCTCGAACTGGAAAAACGACCTTATCTTGCCCGATGCTTTATTAAAATCAGCTACCAGCACGGGCGAACGAGAGTTTGCAGAAGCCTACAAGCGTTACCAAGACAACCTTAAGGCATATAACGCGCTAGACTTCGACGACCTAATTTTATTACCTACATTGCTTTTAAAAAGTAGCGAAGCAATAAGAGCCAAATGGCAGAGCAAAATTCGCTACTTGCTGGTGGATGAGTACCAAGATACCAATACCAGTCAGTACGAGTTGGTAAAGCTATTAGTAGGTGAGCGTGCGCGCTTTACCGTGGTGGGCGACGATGACCAGTCTATCTATTCATGGCGTGGCGCTAAGCCACAGAATTTGCACCTATTACAGCAAGACTTTCCGCGCTTAAACGTCATTAAGCTACAGCAAAATTACCGCTCGTCAGGTCGTATTCTGCATTGCGCGAATATTCTTATTCAGAACAATCCGCATTTGTTCGATAAAACCCTGTTCTCAGAGCTGCAGTACGGCGAGCCGCTAAAAGTAATAGAGGCGAAGAACGAAGAGCATGAAGGTGAGCGCGTGGTGGCAGAACTGCTGGCGCATAAGTTCATGAACCGCACCCAGTTTAAAGACTACGCCATTTTGTATCGCGGGAATCATCAAAGTCGTATTTTCGAAAAGCTGTTAATGAGTAACCGCATTCCGTACAAAATTAGCGGCGGTATGTCGTTCTTTGGCCGTGCCGAGGTGAAGGACATCATGGCTTATTTAAGGCTGTTGGTGAACCAAGATGACGATAACGCTTTGCTGCGCATTATTAACACGCCAGGGCGCGGTATAGGCCGCGCTACGCTAGAAAAACTGGGTAACTTTGCAAATAGCTTGGGTGTGTCTATGTTCGAAGCGGCGACGCACCCTAACTTAAACAGCGTGTTGCCAGACAAAGCTTTTCATTCGGTTTCTACCTTTGCCCGCTGGGTAGTGGAGTTGTCGGACAATGCAGAGCGTGGCAACACCGCTGACGCAGTGCGCACCATGATCCGCACTATGGGCTACGAAGAATGGCTATATGAAACCAGCGCCAGCCCCAAAGCCGCCGAAATGGCCATGGCCAACGTAAGTACCTTATTCGGTTGGGTTAACGATATGCTGGAAGGTAATGACCTAGACCAACCCATGACCTTAACCGAAGTGGTGAACCGTCTGATATTGCGCGACATGATGGAGCGCGGCGAAGACGACGGGGAAGGGGATCAAGTTCAATTAATGACGCTACACGCTTCAAAAGGTTTGGAATTTCCTATTGTATTTTTAGTGGGCATGGAAGAAGGCTTATTGCCGCACCAAAGCAGCATTGACGAAGACAACGTAGAAGAAGAACGCCGACTTGCTTATGTGGGAATTACTCGCGCCCAGCGCGAGCTTATATTCAGCCTTGCTAAAGAGCGTCGACAATTTGGTGAAGTGATTAACCCAGAGCCAAGCCGCTTTTTATTCGAACTGCCGCCAGACGATGTACAGTGGGAAAATCAGAAACCGAAGGCGACAAAAGAAGAGCGCCAGCAAAAGGCACAGGTGGGAATTGCTAACCTACGAGATATACTAGGGAAAAAGTAGCCTGCTAATTAAGGCGAGCTTACGCTAGCAAGTAAGTACTAACTATCAGCTTGCTAGCGACGTCATATCCAGCACTTTGGCGTGCTTCAATACTTTGCCTTGGCCATAAATGCATTCAATTTCGTTAAGTGCATCTAGCTGCGCCTGTGAGTCTACGCCTTCAGCAATAACCTGAAACTTCAAATGTTCTGAAATAAGCATGACAGACTGAATAAGCTTTAAGTTTCGTTGAGAGCGAGGCAGTGACTTAACAAAGCGATGATCAATTTTGATGAAGTCGAAGGGGTAGGCAAACAAATAACTCAATGAAGCCAATCCGCTTCCAAAGTTATCCAGCACCAAAGTTACGCCCGCACGTTTTAACTTCTTAATAGCAGGAAGAATGAACTGAGAGCGGCGATTTAAGTCGTTTTCATCAAACTCAAATACCAGCTGGCTAGGCGTAATACCTGATGTTTCAATCACATTAATCATCTGGTTCACCATAGAAGCCTGTAGCAGATGATTAATTGAAACGTTAACCGCTATTTTATTTATCGGGTCGTCGGTGTTTTTATAGTGGTTTAATAGCTCGCAGGCTTTGGTTAGCTGGAACAGGTCTAAATCTAGCGTAAGGCCACTATGTTCTGCCACTTGTCTAAACTGCTCTCTGGCAATCTTGCCGTAGGCAGGGTGCGACCAGCGAATATACATCTCTTTATACAGCGTGCTGTCGTCATTAAGCTTTATAACGGGTTGTAAGAAGTAATCGAATTCTTCTTCACGCAGTGCACGCCTGAATTCATTTTCAAGCTCAAGTTCTTCAATAAGCCTGTCGCGCATGCTCTTGTCGAACATAACAAAGCGTCCGCGGCCTAGCGTTTTCGCCTGATACATGGCTGCATCGGCATCACGAAGCACTTCATCAGCGGCGCGATAGTAGGTTTCTAAGTGCGCAATACCAATACTTGCACCTGAATACATCTCTCGACCATCAAGCAAGAACGGCTCAGAAATAGATGAAATTATACGGCTAGCCACTTCCTCTACGTCTGCTTCATCTTCAAAGTTATCAAGCAGTACAACAAACTCATCGCCGCCTAAGCGCGCTAACAGGTCGTGACCACGAATACACAGCGCAATACGTCTAGCTACTTCAATTAAGAACTCATCGCCGGCATGATGACCTAGGGTATCGTTAATAACTTTAAAACGGTCTAGGTCGATAAACAGCACCGCAAACATGTTTTCGCTGTAACGCTGCTTACTGGCTATAGCCAGCTCTAGGCGACTAGTGAACATGGCGCGGTTAGGCAAATCAGTTAACGAGTCGTGATGCGCGTCGTGAATAAGCTTAAGCTCAATCTCTTTACGCTCTTCAATTTGTTGCTTTAAGAACTTATTAGCACGGTTTAGCTCGGCTGTGCGTTCTTTAACGCGCTCCTCAAGCTCAACGTTATAGCGCTGCATCGACTCGGTATTGCGCTTACGCTCAATGGCTACCGCAATATGGTGTGATACAAAGCGCAAAAGCTCTTGGTCGCGAGAATTATATTTAGCGTGTTTACCGTAAGTTTGTACGGCAATAACACCTGCAATTTCTCCATCTACAACAAGCGGCGAACCTAACCACGAGTTCGCACTATTTAGCATAGTTTGCGCAACCGACACATCTAAATCGCCAGACTCTGCAAGCTCCAATACTCTAGGTGGGTTAACCAGCTCAGCTTGCCCCGTTCGCAATACGAATTCAGTTAGACCAAGCCCTAAAGGCCTTGAACTTATGTTCTTTTCTTGTGCGTCACTAAAATACGGGAATGCGAGTAGCTCTTTTTCCTTATCAAGAATGGCAATGTAACAGTTAGGTGCGCTAATTAGCCTGGCTAAAATTTCGTGCAGACTGGAGTAAAACACATCCATATCGCCTTCAAGGTTAGCGGCCAGCTCAGATATCTCGAATAAAGCTTGCTGTAGCGACTCTACTTTTTGGCGCTCTAATATTTCTTCTTGAAGGTCGTCGTTAATTTTTCGCAGTTGGCGGGTGCGTTCGCGGATGGTGCGTTCAGTGAGCTCACGGTTTTTTACTCTATCAACCGTGGTAACAATGTGTTGAGAAACGAACAGCAGTACTTCTAAATCTTCTTGCGTATAGTGCACTCCCTCATCATAAGTTTGCACTACCATGGCACCTATGACTTGGCTTCCCCGTTTAAGGGGCACGCCCAGCAGCTCAAACGGTTGCGAGCCAACTAGCTTTATATCATGCTGAGAGGCAAAGTTTTCTTCATCGTCACGTTTGTAAAATAGATGATCGCCGGTTTTGAGAATGTAACCGGTCATGCCGTCCATTAACGATTCAGCGGGGAGCTGGCGAACGGTTTGTTCGTCGAATTCGTCAATGAAGTAAGCGAAATCGACAACGTTACTGTCGGGTTCGTAAAAGGCGACAAAGAAATTATCGGCATTCATAAAATCGGCAATGATTTCATGAATAGCGGAATAAAGGCGATTAAGGTGACTTACAGAACTGGCAAGTTCAGAAATGTCGAAAAGCGCCTTCTGAACACGTTCAGCGCGCTTGTACTTGTCAGTGAGTTGCTGAAGCTGCGGTATAAGTTCGCGCAGTTCTTCTTCCGTCAACTCATGTTGCGTCGAATCTTGTGACATTCCGCTCGCCAGTAAAAAAGTAACGTTTCCCCAAAGAGTTAAATTACCCGATTAGAGGGTAAAACGCTACTTTTTCCATCAACTTGTTACGATTTAGCGGGTATTAGATACCTTCAATCATGTACTCGATTGCAGCTTTAATTTCGTCATCAGAACAGTTACCGCATGTACCACGAGGAGGCATAGCGTTAATACCGTTCAATGCGTTTTGCCATACGCCATCAAGACCGCGCTCATCTAGACGTGGTTGCCAGTCTGCTGCAACGTGAACTTTAGGAGCTCCTAAAACGCCTGCTGAGTGACATGCAACACATGCAGAGTTGTAAACGTCTTCACCAGACTTTGCACCGCCAGCTGCGCCAGCACTTCCTTCAGCTGCTGCGCCTGCAACGTGTACCTGACCTACCGGCTTAATGCGATCGGCAATTTCATCGTTACTCATTTCTTGTGCTTGTGCTGCAAAAACAGTTAGCGCAGTGGCAGCAACAGTTAACCAAGTCTTTAATTTCACATCTGTCTCCAGGCAATGATGAATTTGTTTAAAATATAACTGGCCAGATTATAACGGTTAATTGGGGTTGAACAACTATTTGAAGCCAATTACCCATAAAAAGTAAGGATTTTTAACACTTGTTCCAAGCCACCTAAAGAGATTTTAATAAATGAGTTGAAGCCAACCCATCGCGTAAGTATTATTACGCCCCGTTTGCAGCGTACATTTAACTGCGTATTTTTCCTTTGCGAACGTACATGGTTATTACAACCGTAGCACGATCCGCCCTTAGCTCAGCTGGATAGAGCGCGGCCCTCCGGAGGCCGAGGTCAGAGGTTCGAATCCTCTAGGGCGGGCCATTTCCTTTTCTAGTGACCTATGAAGGAATAATCTCCTTCAGCCTTTCTATATCAGAATCGAGCACGCCTACCTTAGACGTGGCTGCAACTCTAACGTCCAATCCAATGCAACATCAAAGTCATTCCAACGCATAGCAAAGTCGTTATACTGTTTTTCACTAGTTCATTTTTAAGCGTATCAACGTGCCAATAATGTCGCCGCAGTCTATTCAACGCCCAAGTTTTACTCAGTCACTACTTTGTTTTGGTGTTATTGTCGCACTAATAGCAGGCGGATTATTTGGCCTGGGCATTAGCCTGCATGCATTACTATTTCTGTGTTTGCTATGGGCTGGTATTAATGCTTTTAGCTTGGGGTACAAGTACCTGCAAATCCGCGATTTAATGACCAGCGCGTTAACCCGAGCCATGCCAGCAATCTATATTTTTATTCTCATTGGTATGGTTATCGCCAGCTTTATGCAAAGCGGCACTATCTCAACGCTAATTTATTACGGTTTAAGTTGGCTAAACCCCAGTATCTTCCTTGCGGTGGGATTAATTTTATGTGCGATAATGTCGGTAGCTACAGGCACATCGTGGGGTACGGTGGGCACTATGGGTGTAGTGCTGATGGGTATTGGCGCTGCCATGAACATACCACTCCCCATTGTGGCAGGCATGGTGGTATGTGGTGCGACGTTTGGCGATAAAATGTCCCCGGTGTCTGATACCACCAACCTCGCATCCATGAGCGCGGGTACCAACCTGTATCGACATATGTATGCCATGCTGCTAACTACACTGCCTAGCTTTCTTCTAACTTTTGTAATTTTCTTGGTAATTGGCTTTAGCTACGCAAACCAAAGCTTAAATGTAGACGAAATAATTGAAATAAAAGCAGCACTTGCCAGTCACTATAATCTTGCACCCTATATAACACTGTTACCGCTGGTGTTGCTTACGGTAATGAGCATCAAGAAAGTGCCGGCTGAAGTAACCATGTCGTGCAGTGTTTTGCTGGCCGTCATCATCGCCATTTTCTATCAAGATACTAATACCATTAGCGTGCTCAACGCGTTGTGGGAAAACACCCCGCAAAATACGGGTATCGCAAATTTAGATGCCTTACTAGGACGAGGCGGTATTAGCAGTATGAGCTGGACGTTGCTCCTCGCCTTAATGGCAATCGCATTGGGCGGCATACTGCATGGTGCAGGCTTTCTAGCTGCGTTACTGACAGGCATTATTGAACGGGTAAAACGCACGGCAACCCTAATTGCCGTGACCATTGCGTCTGGTTTTCTAGGCAATGTGGCCATGGGCGAGGCCTATATCTCTATCATTTTGAATTGCCAGCTGTTTAAACCGAAATATGAACAGCAGAACCTTGACCCCGCTGTGCTATCTCGGTCGGTAGAAGAAGGTGCCACTATGACCACCGGCCTTATTCCATGGACAACGGCTGGTGCGTTTTACTCTGCCACACTGGGCGTTGACGTGCTCGATTACGTGCCCTATGCGTTTTTCAACTATCTAAACGGCGTTATTGCGGTATCTATGGCCGCATTGGGCATGGGCATGCTAACAACCAAAGCACGAATGAATAAACACACATCGCTTTGAAGTAACCCATTAGCGAACACAATTCTGATAAACTGTTTTTTAAGATCGCCCGTTTAAAGCCAAACGTATAAGGCATCTATAAAAACAAAACAAAGGATCGTGTATGAGTAGTAATACCCGAGATGCGGCCTCCTCCAAGGCCATTATTAAACAGGAAGGCGCGTTTAGCGTAATCGACAAGCCCACTTTTTTTGGCTCTCTTTTTCTTCTTCTCTCTGTCACCATTCCTCTAATTATTTGGCCGGACCAAGGCGCACAGTGGGTGGCAGCTGCAAAAGACTTCGTAACCAGTAAACTTGGTGTTTTATATCTCTTGCTTGGCGTTGGCGCCGGTGGGTTCATGGTTTACATCATGTTCAGCGACATCGGGCAAATAAAACTAGGCGACCCGGAAGAGAAACCCGAGTTCTCGCCAGTATCATGGGCTGCCATGCTGTTTTGTGCAGGCATAGGCGCGTCTATTTTGTATTGGTCCATGATTGAATGGGTGTACTACTACCAAGCGCCACCGTTTCACATAGAAGGTGAAACCCCCGAAGCCGCAAAATGGGCTGCAGCCTACGGTATCTTCCACTGGGGCCCGCTTGCCTGGGCAATTTACCTCATTCCCGCCGTACCTATTGCTTACTTCTACTATGTGCGCAATCACAGCGTACTTAAAATCTCTGAAGCCCTTATGCCGGTTATTGGCGAGAAAATGGCTCACGGCTGGCTGGGTAAAATTATCGATATCAGCTTTATCTTCGGAATGTTAGGCGGCGGGGCGACCACGTTAGGTTTGGCTGCGCCTATGATCAACGAAGGGGTGCACGAACTATTCGGCGTGCCTAAATCACTTACCACCCAAGTTCTGGTGCTAGTAACCTGTACAGCTATCTTTGGCTACAGCGCGTATGTAGGTTTAAAGAAGGGCATTAAGCTGCTGTCAGACATTAACTTTTGGCTGGCCATAGGATTGCTACTATTTATATTTGTTGTGGGACCTACGTTGTTTATGGCCAATACCGGCCTAGATGCTTTGGGCCGAGTACTTAGCAACATTATTAAAATGGCTACCTGGCTAGAGCCTTTTGCCGAATTTAATGGCTTTCAAAACACGCATTTCCCTCAAGACTGGACCATATTCTACTGGGCATGGTGGCTGGTATTTGCACCAAGCGTAGGGCTTTTTATCGCGCGTATTTCAAGGGGGCGTACCATTCGTACTATGGTGGCGGGCTCCATGTTCTTCGGCACCATGGGCTGCTTTTTATTCTTCATGGTAATGGGGAATTATGGCTTGTATTTGCAGCTTTCGGGTGAACTAGACGTGGTGAGTATTCTTAATCAAGAAAGCCCCACGGCCGCGATTTTCGCCATGCTACACACGCTGCCATTGGACTACATAGTCATTTTCGTATTCACCTTGTTAGCGCTAATATTTACCGCAACTACCTTCGACTCCATTTCTTACATTCTGGCAGCTGTAGTGCAAAAAGAAGTAGACGAAGAGCCATTGCGCTGGAATCGTTTGTTCTGGGCATTCGCGTTATCGTTTATGCCTATAGTACTTATGTTTGTAGGTGGATTAGAAACGCTTCAAACGGCGTCGATAATAGGGGGCGTTCCGCTATTAGCTGTGGCCTTAATGTTATGTATTGCCATAGTGCGGGCGGCCAATTACGACATGCGTTACCAGCCCGATTACTCGGTAAAAGAAATCAATATAGGGGAATTCCCCGACGACGACCCGTGGAGCGAAGAAGGCACATGGGATATTGATGAAGAGGGCGAAGAGAGTGATGGCGAAACGCCTATTGCCGCAAAGCCTAAACAAAGACCGCCAAAAGGCCACGTTGAGGGCGACCCGCACAGCAGACCGTCGCGGTTGTAGCTTTTATCGTAACTGAATGAAACAAACGCCGCACACAGGCGGCGTTTGTAGGCGTTTGTATTAGCTGAGCACAATTAGCGTACCCTACAAAAGCGATTGTGGTACCGTAATAATCGTTTGCATCCTTTCAACTTTACGTATGTAGCAGTATGTCAGTAAAGAATTATCAAAAATTCTATCAGCCCTTAAATGCAGTACATGCGGCTGACTTCAATCGCTGTATTTTCTGCGGCTGCGAAGCTGCACGGCAAGACTTTATTCCACCCATAAAATTCATTCACGACTGGCAAGACGGACATCTACAGGCCGACTTTATTTCTGTGCCTTCATGCAACGAATGCACTGATCTTTTAAAAAATGAAAACAACGCCACGCTAGAACCCAGAATAACCGTGTTAAAAAAGCGGTTGGCGGAAAAGTACAAAAAGGCCATTCGGGTGTTTAACCACTGGAGTATGGAAGAAATTGAAGAAATGGACGCGGCATTTCAAATAAGCCTAAAAGGCGGCATGCGATTAGGCAAAGAAGCCCTTTCCCGTCTTCAATTTGGTGGGTTCGACTATGAAGTAAACGGCAGCATAACGCGGGTCGCAAAACCACAATGCGAGGTTTTTAAAGTGCTCGACGAAGAGTTTAGCAGTTTTAGAGAAGCACTAGCCTTTGCCAGCGCTACCTACAAAATAAAGAAAAGCCGACTAAGCCAGCTTTATTTCGATAATGACGAAAGCTTTGATAGGGCGATTGAGGCTTTTCATGGGTTGGTTGAGGGTAACCCATAAAGCGCTGATTGGCAGCTTTGCACTTTGGAGTCAGAGGTTCGAATACTATCGAGCCCTCCATTTTTTAGGTTTGGCCGTTAATCCCCAAAAGCAAAGTCGTTCAAAGGTCTAGTATGTGTTGAAAGGGCGCAACCATCATTCTTGCCCGTTTTTTAAAAAATACAATTCAGAAAACCCCATTTTTACAAATTCGGTATCTCTGAAGTTTCTTACGGTTTTTTTGTCTTTACTGATAGCGGAAAGTTGCTGTTCAGTTTGCAGGAACTGGGAAAGATCTATTCCCTCAGCTTCGGCCACGGCTTCATGCATATTTTGATGGCGGCTGTAAGAAAAGTTTATCTCTTTTGCCACACCTTTAAACTTATAACGTACTTTATGGGCCATGTTCTACTCAAGTTGGTCGATGTAATTCAAAAACTGTTTAACCGGTATTATAAACTCAATTAGCGCCAATGATTAGCGTGTTAAAAAAAGCGGGTGGCAAAACCGTAGCGTGAGGTGTCCGATGAAGAATTTAGTCGCTTTAAAGAAGCGCTAGCCTTTTCCAGTGCGACATACAAAATAAAGAAAAGCCGGCTGAGCCAGCTTTATTTCGATAATGACGAATGCCTTGATAGGGCGATTGAGGTTAACCAATGAAAAGCTGAGCAATGGCTTTTCACTCCGGAGGCAAAGGTCATAGGTTCGGTGTAAAAGTCCCTTTATTATCTAGTTAACTGAGAACCCTTTCTTTTTGCATTCATAACGTTGTTTTTTTAGGTTTCGAAGTTGGTTTTTTAGTTGCTCGCCTTCTCTCGTACTGTAACCAGCGCGCATTTTTGAGTTAATGTTGTCGATACGTTGCTCTATGCCTGCGCATCGATATTTAGAGGGGGTAAAGTCAGAGTCAGCCAACGAATATGTAGCTGTTAGTAGTAATGGAAGTAAAGTATACGCCTTTTTCATTATCATCCTTGAAAGCTATATGGGGAGCAATTTTATTGGGCTACTGCGCTATCGTAGCTACGTTTATATCGATATCCTATTGCTTGATATTTTCAGATTGGAGAATAGTTGTCAGGGTTTTTATCTTATAACTATGTATCGAAATTCAAACCTATTCTGCTAACTAAAACTTTGTTTCTTAAATGATGTTGTAGTCTGATTACACGTCTAGGTATATGACGGTGTTGAAGGACTAGCATGGTGAACAGGTATGGAATTGGCGCAAAGTTTTTTATAGTCGCTAGTGTGATAGTTGTTAATAGTATGGGAGTTTTATACTTCGCGCGTGATAGCGTTAATCTACCCCAATTCCTTCATTTCGCTTTCGAGCTTATAGAAGTTAAACTTCAGGGAAAAAGTAATCAAGAAAGCTCTGCATTTAAAACTTTACGTTCAAAATCAGAAGTTTCTATTGGTCAAAATAGTTTAGAGCCTGAGGCAAGTTCTGAAGTCAGATATACACAAAGTACTTCTCGAATAGGTGAGCATGCAGCTCCACACACTCATAAATGTTTAGACAAGATAAAACCACCCGAGAGAAAGATCATTTATACATGGACAGATGGGAAAGGCGTTAAGCATATAAGTGACTCTCCTAGGAAGCTGAACAGTAATACTTCAGTACAAGTAGCCAAAATAATTAACCCAGAGGCTATTTCGCTTAACTTTCTCTCGCATAATTTACCGTTTGACGTTCAGCGCGCGGTACGAGGAAAAGTACAAGAAGCATTAGATGCTTTTGCGCCAGTTACACCTACAGAATCAATGGTTCCTGTTGTAGCTAACATAAGGAGTTTTAGTGATAAAGGTGAGTATGAAAAATACAGTAAGCGTTTTAATCTTTCTACACCCACAAACACAGGCTTTTATTCTTCTGGCAGAAATGAATCTGCCATTTTAATTCGGGATAATAAGGAAACGCTCCAAACTATAACGCATGAGGTAATGCATACCATTAATCGATATTGGTATGGCCAAGTGGCGAAATGGTTGAATGAAGGAATGGCGGAATATTCAGAAACCCCGGGAAGTTTGACTAACAGCGCATGGGTTAATCATTTTAAAAGTAATCAGCCGCTAGCATTGACGACACTCTTTGAAGGGACGGAGAGCAGTTGGCGCAAAGATCCGCATCAATTCTATGCTTCTAGTTGGGCTTTCGTTGCTTTTCTAATGAGCGACAACCAAGACTTTATGAGCCGACTTTTGCTGTTAGAAAGCGAAAATGGCTGTGAAGAGATTTCCATGAGCGATATTCAGCGATTATATGGTAGAGATATCGGAGCACTGAACGGTGATTTTCGACGCTGGCTTAGAAGTAAGTTTCAATAAACTATTTTCCAATGTTATCGCCAATCCTCCAACTGCTGCAATGCCTTAATACGGTCACGTTGCAGAGCGAACGCTTCAAACACGTCATCAAAGTTTGCGTTATTTGGCTTAAGGTTAGGTAGGGCCAAGTTTGCTTGACTGAAAAACTCAGTTTTATTGTTTTGCCAGCCTTGTTTCCACCACGAAATAATTAGGTCGCGAGAGTTGGCAAGCTTCAGTCCTGTGGGTAATTTATCGGATTTGCGAGCGTTTATGCCCGATTGGGTCGGTAGTAAATTCCAAAGGTCGTTATTGGGCCATCTCGCAAAAGGAAATGCATGATCGATAGCGTAGCTAGAAAGTTTTAGGCGCTTTCCAGACCAGCAGCATGCAACGCCTTCATTAGAAAGTAACTCATTAACCCGTTTTCGAATTTTAGAAGTAGAGCGTTCTGGGTCTTCCCACCGAAGGGCATTAAGATAATCGACTTTAGTAAACGGCCTTTGTTTGTTTAAACCATAACCTGCCATTAAAGACGACCACTCGTTAATCAAAGTCGGCTCTATCCACACGCTAAACTGAGTTAATGAATCCCAAATATGCACGGGCACATAGAACTTTCCTAACGAAGACAAAAACTCGAAGTCTAGTAACAAATCGTTTTTAGGTTTTCGAGTTTGATTAAGCTCTACATGAAAAACACCTATATCAGTGCCAGGCAACGTGGTGTGCTTAGCGGGCATGTTTTTTACAGTAGAAGCGATGTCTTTTAGAGTTCGGTAAATCGCTTGCACCGTTGCACTATCTGAATAGTGCGCACCAATATAAAAATCATTACTAGAAAATGCTATAATTTGCTGCCAACCGTCAGTTTTAATAAACCCCAACCCTCTACTAGAGTTGCTGTTTTGTTGCATTTCGAACTTATCAATTAACGGTTTATAAAGCTTCAACCAATAAAGAGCTACTAATCCAACAGGCAGAATAACGTGTTCGTTAGTTTGTTCTATAACCGCGCCCGGATGGCCTTCGGCTATTCTGAGTAGTGTCCGTAAAAGTGCAACCTTGTATGTTGAGGATTTACTGTCGTTTATTACGATGTTTCTAATTAAAGGAAATGCGCCTGTACCGTTATCGGGAAGTGTAAGCAAAACCGTTTGCCATTGAACGTCAGCGCGGCCTAGCTCATCGTTTGACTTTTCAGGAGTAAGCAGTCGATAGGAAAGCCCGAATTGACTTGCAAACTTAGCCAGTTCATCTGCTGAAACAGGGTACATAGTGCGTTCGTCAGCGCAACTGCCATGGCGTAAAGATATAACTAGTTTACCGCTGGGTTTCAGTAAAGAGGATAGCTTTCTAAAAGAGCGCTCTCGCTCCGACGGCGTGATATGCATCCAAACTGCACTTAGCAGGATCAGGTCAAACTTTGTTTGTAAGCGAAAAACTTCGGTCAGTTCAGGTAATGAATCGGATAGCCAGTGAATAGGGTTTGCAACAGTATATTCTTGTGCAATTTCTCGAATACCTACAGCTGGTTCCACAGCAACTACACTAAGGCCTTTCGCAGCTAGATAGCGAGCATCCCGACCGGAGCCTGCACCCACATCAAGTACCATTCCTTCTTTAGGTATAGCCTTTAGCCAGTCTTTGTGAACAGTCTCAAAAGGAACACTGTCGTATTGTTTCACTAATGCTGATGCATTGGCCGAGTAGTACGTTATATTAGTCGTCAAACCTTTAACTTATTCGCAAGTCCATTAAGAACCTCTACTTCTAATTCATTTGTATAGCAAACACAAGCTAACCTTTTCAGCTCAAGTGTATTGGAAAGACGACCTTTACCATTTTGTAAAATCTCTTTTTAGAAACTTAAATAGCAATAATTATCATTTAAATTAGCTTTAATTTATCTTATACTCCCCCGCCGTAAAGTTCTTAACCCTTCATAACCAAATAACAGAGAAAACCATGAAACTAAGCAGTTTATTTGCACTAACGCCTATCGCGTTTGCTTTGTCGGTAAATGCGCAAACAACTCAAAGCGATACAGTAGAAGTTAAAGAAGCAGACGTAGAAAAAATTCGTATTGTAGGTGTTCGCCAAAACCGTGTTAGCCGCGGTGCAACTGGCTTAACCATGGAAATCAGTGAAACGCCTCAGTCTATCAGTATTCTTTCTGAAGACCTTATGCAGTCGTTCGGTGCGTTCAACATTAATGACGCACTAAAGCTAGCACCAGGTATCAATGTAGAAGAGTGGGAAACTAACCGTACTAACTACACCGCACGTGGTTTTGAAATTAAAAACACCCAGATTGATGGTGTAGGCCTGCCTAACGACTGGGGTATTGTTACCGGATCGGTTGAAGCTTACGGCTACGAAGAAATTGAAGTTATTCGTGGTGCGAACGGCCTGCTTACTGGTGTAGGTAACGCGTCAGGCACCATCAACTATGTGCGCAAGCGTCCTACTAACGAAGAAGGCGGCGAAGTGGGTGCAAGCATTGGCTCTTACAACTTCAAGCGCGTTCAAGGCGATTACTCTATGCTGCTTACAGAAGACGGCAGCTGGGCGGCGCGTGTAGTAGGTAGCTTTGAAGATAAAGAGTCTCACCTAGATGGTTTAGAAAACGATCGCGGCTTTGTATACGGCGTTATTGACGGTCAGCTAACGGATAACGCAACGATAACCTTCGGTTTGTCATATCAAGATGCCAATACCGACGGCAACACGTGGGGCGGGCTAGTATTTAACTATACCGACGGTACGCAAGCTGAGTGGGATATTAATGACACCACTACGCAAGAATGGACCAAGTGGGATACTGAAACCACTAACGCCTTTGTTGAACTAGACTATGAGTTCGACAACGATTGGCAATTGCTGCTTAGCTATAACTTCCGTGGTTACGAAGATGAAAGTAAGCTGTTTTATGCTTACGGTGCCATTGATAAAGAGACTGGCCTAGGCTTAGTTGGATGGCCAGGTCGTTACGATTCTGAAATTGACTCTCACCTGTTAGAAGGCCGTGTATTCGGTGATTTCGAGCTGTTTGGTCGCAGCCATGAAGTTAACTTTGGTGTAAGTCACGCTACTAGCGACGACGTGTCTTTTGTTCATGCGTTTGACTACGCTACTACTCCTGCATACGGCCCAACACCAGCATTCCCGTACGGCTTGGATGCGATTGCTGAGCCTGAGTGGTTAGGTGTGTCTGAGTACTCAAATATTGAGCAAACACTAACGCGTTACTTCGGCTCTGCTCGATTCAGCGTAACTGACGCAATGCACATCATTGCTGGTTTTAACGCGATCGACTTCGAACGTACTGGCCAAAACGCGGGCGCGGTTATCGATAACTCAGAAAGCGAAGCCAGCCCTTATGTTGGTGCCACTTACGCGGTGACAGAAGATGTTAATGCTTACGTGAGCTACTCTGACGTGTACCAGCCACAAGAACAGTATGACGTAAACGGCCAATACCTTGACCCAACTAAAGGTAAGAACTTTGAAGCGGGCTTCAAGGCACAGTGGTTCGACGACAGACTACTAACAACTTTCGCTTACTTCACCGCTGAACAAGATAACTTGGCAGCATATGCAGGTACTAACCCTGAAACTCTTCAGTACTATTACAAAGGTGTATCAGTAGAGTCTGACGGTTTTGAAATTGAGCTAGCGGGTCAGTTAACTGATGATCTACGCATTAACGCGTCTTACACCAACATTGATGTAGAAGACGAGCAAGGTAACGACGCTAACTTATGGGCACCACGTGATGTAGTGACGTTCCAACTAGGTTACACCGTACCGCAAGCGCCAGAAATTGAAGTAGGTTTTGGTGGTAGATGGCAGTCTGAAATTAGCAACGTAGACTACAACGTTAAGCAGGGCGCTTACTTCTTAGGCAACCTTTATGCTTCACATGCGTTTACAGAAGATTTCACCGTTCGCATGAACATCAACAATATCTTCGACAAGAAGTACATTAACAGCCTACATACGGTTGGTTACTACGGTGCGGGGATCAACGCTCAGTTGAGTGCATCATATACGTTCTAATATGAACCAAAACATGAATGACAAAAATGCGGCTTAGGCCGCATTT